>JBCCEW010000010.1 GCA_039030075.1 Myxococcota bacterium
AGAAAAGATTTCTTCATATCGACGGCGACCACGGGCGGTGCCTATCACCAAGGCGGCGTTAGCCTATCTGCCTTGGTGAAGATCAAGCTTCTTCCTGATCAGAAAATCGATTTGGGTGCTGGGCCCCGTGGTTCCGAGCGCGTGGAACAACGTCTCGTCGTAGCTGAAGCTTGCCTTCGCTGCGGACCCGACAATGTCCCCGGCCTCGATCACCCCTTCGACGGTAATCGTGAACGTCTCGCCGGGAGACACGATCGATGCGCTCGAGTAGATCGTGAGGCTCGCCGCGCCCGCTTGTAACGAGGCGAGGAGCACGGCCTGGATCGCCAGGAGCGGAAGACGGTTCGGCATTGGCGCGAATGCTAGAACTGCGTTTGGCACCTGAGCAAGGCGCAAGCCCGATTGCCCAGCCAGGGCGGGGGCAAACACCAACAATCGCGCCGATCATCGGCCCCGAATCTGCGCCACACTCCGCGCGTGCGCGCCGCCCCCTCTCGCCGTTGGCCCTGGTTCGTGTTCGTGGCACTCGTACTCGGAATCGTTTCCGGGCGCTGGACCGCCGAGCAACCCGGCCTGCTTCCCGGCGAAGCGACCGTCCCGAGCGACGCCGTGGGCCCCTGCCAGGTGAAGCAGGTGATCGACGGCGACACGATCGACGTCCAGTGCCCGGGCCAGAAACGCGAGCGCATCCGGATGCTGCGCATCGACACCCCCGAGCGTGAAGAGCCCGGCTATGCCGAAGCCCGCAGCGCCCTGCGCTCGATGCTGCGCGGCCAGGACGTCCACCTCGTCTACGAACGCCCGGGCGAACCCGCCCGCGGCGGCCACGGGCGCGTGCTCGCCTACGTCTACGTCGGCGATACCAACGTCAACGTCGAGATCGTGCGCCAGGGCCACAGCCACTTCGACACCCGCTGGGGCGAAGGCCGCTTCGCTCGTGACTTCGAGGGTGCCGAACGCGCCCAGACGGTTCCGCGTTAGTCGGCGCGCGCAGGGAACGCGCGGCTCCCGAACCGAACGCTCAGCCCAGGCGCGGCATCCAGAAGCCCGACTCCGCAGAGAAGGGAGCGGACACGATCCGGGATTCGGCGTTGAATTCGATGGTGCGGCGCTTCCCGGTGTCGTAGGCCGACCATTCCGGGAGCCGCGCGTGCCCCGGGTTCCCGCTGCGAGCGAACGCGATCCAGGCCTCCTGCATCCGGCTCGACAGACTTCGGGCGCCGCGCGTCACGCCCAGGGTGCCCCGCAAGGTGCGCGCCCGGAGCGTTCCGAAGACGAACGGAAGCTCGAGGCCGTGGCACGCCCCCATGAAGCGCCCGACGACGGGCGGCCGCCACGAAAAGAGATAGCGCCACACGGGCACGCCGAGCTCGGCGAGACCATCGGCGGCGCGCTGGGCCGGATGGTGGAACACGCGATCGCCCTGCGTGCGCTCCCAGACGCGTCCGGCCTCGGGGCCGTGTCCCAGGCCGCGGTAGAACTCGATGGCGCCCTGCGCATCTTCGACGCTGCCCAGCTGCCGCTGGAGGCGCCGCACCAGGCCGTCGTCGTCGAGGTTGCGGCCCGCGCGATCCGCCAGCATGAAGAGCCGCCACTCGTCGCGGTTGCTGCCGACCAGCGTGGGAACCCGCGCCACCTCGCCGGCTTCGAGCGCCGCGAGTGCCGTCTTCGGAAGGAGTTCGCCGTCGACGCTCGGCTGCCAGGGCAAGAGCGTGACCGCTTGGCGCAGCATGGCCTCCCGCTGCTGACGGACCAGCCGCGACACGGGCACCTCGCGCAGTGCGCCGGGATCGGTGGGGTCGACTCCAAGGGTGTCGAGCAGCGACTCGGCCACCCGCGAGGACTGCGCCTCGGTCGACACGTTGTGGAGGGCTCCGCTCTGGAGCACGGCGCGGTGGAAGAGGCCGTTCGCCCGGGGCGTGGCCAGCAGCGTCCCGACGCTCATGCCTCCCGCCGACTCACCGAAGATCGTGACGTTGTCGGGATCGCCGCCGAAGCCCGCGATGTTCTCGCGCACCCATTCGAGCGCCCGGATCTGGTCGCGTAGGCCGAGATTGGATTCGAAGCCGAGCGCGCGCAGCTCGGGATGATTCAAGAAACCCAGAACGCCGAGCCGGTAGTTGATGGTGACCACCACGACGTCACCGCGTTTCGCGAGCCGTCGGCCGTCGTAGAGCCCGCCCGAACCGGCTCCCATCGTGAAGGCGCCGCCGTGGATCCAGACCAGCACCGGGCGGCGACCGCTGTCCGGCGCCGGGGTCCAGACGTTGAGTGTCAGGCAATCCTGGGACTGGCGATCCTCAGGCACCCCGATCATCCGGCGCACCAGCACCACCTGGGCGGCCGACTGGGGGGCCGCGTGCCCGAACCGCACCGCCTCGCGCACGCCCGCCCAAGGCGCCGCCGGCTCGGGAGCGCGGAAGCGGAGCTTGCCGGTGGGCGGCGCCGCGTAGGGAACCCCACGGAACACCGTCGCCCCAGAAAGGGATTCCCCCTGCAGCTTACCGCTCGAGATCTCGACCACGTTGGGCACGCCGAAACCATAGCCGCCCGTTGCATCAGGCCCGGCAACCCGCCGGCAAGTCCCGCGCGCCCGCCCCGTGCGCTCGCTCCCAGGTGCCAGAAACGACTCGTCGGCCTCGGGGAACCTCATCGGCTACCCTGCCAACGTGAGTCGGCGAAGACGGCGTTTCGGGACGAGAGCCCGCGTCCTGCTGATCGGCGCAGCGGTACTGCTGGGTGCCGACTGCCCGCACCACGGCAGCGTCTGGGATCTCACCGGCAGCGTCGGGGAAGCCGCGACCGCAGCGGCCGAGCCGGCGATGGCGTCGTGCCACGGCGCGCCCGCCGATGCCGCGCCGAGCGAGGCCGATGCCCCCCTCGCCATCGACTGCGAATGCCCGAGCTGCGGCTTCGAGGGCAGCGTCGTCTCGATCGCGCTCGGCGCACTGCCGTCGGCCCCAATAGCTCTCGCGGCGCTGCCCGACGTGCGGCCCAGCCGCAGCGAGCCGCGCCCGACCGGCGTGTGGGCGCCCCCGCCCTATCCAGGGTTCTTCGAGCACACGATCGTTCTGCTGGGTTGATCCGACCTTTCGCGGGCTCAACCGCCCGCGAGCTGGATCCCATCAACCACGAACCGGCAGATGCGCACGCCCCGAGGCGGGCCGTGCGCGCCGGTTTCCGAGAGGAACGATTCCATGGAACGAAGAGACTTTCTGATCGGGGCGACCACGAGCGTCGCCGCCATGGCCATGGCGAAGGCATCGCTGGCCGACATGCATGCCCACGACCACGGTGCGGCCATGACCGCCGACCCGCGCGTGGACGCGCTCCGCGAGTCGACGCTCGCCTGCCAGGAGGCCGCAGCGGACTGCGTGCGGCACTGCATCGCGAGCCTCGGGGCGGGCGACAAGTCGCTCGCCGCTTGCATGGAGAGTGTGCTCCGCATGCAGGCCATCACCGGGGCCATGCACGACGTGGCGGCCAGTGAGGCGAAGCCCAGCGAGCGCGCGCAGGAGCTGGCCGCCGTGTGCGCGGGCTTCTGCAAGGACTGCGCGGCCGAGTGCGAGCCGCACGCGGAGAAGCATGCCGCCTGCAAGGCGTGCCTGGACGCATGCCTCGCCTGCGTCGAGGCCTGCGAGGCCTACGCCGCCTGACCCTGCCCAGAACGAGCCCCCGGGAGCATGTGCTCTCGGGGGCTCTTCGGGATCGCGGGCGCTCTACGGGCAGACGCTCGAAGAGACGTACTTCGCGGTCAGCTTCTCGGTAGCTCCCGAGGTGTCGATCGCGAGTTCCCATTCGTCTGCATCGTCCGGGACCCATTCGGCATGCGTCGACGTCGCGCCCCAGCTGCCAGCTTCGGGCTCCAGGTGGTTCTGGAGGTTCCCGGAGATGATCAGCTGGTCGGCTTCGATCAGCGTCAGTACCTGATCGCAGGTCGGTCGGACCGGGTCTCCCAACACCACGCCGGTCTGGACCCCGTTGGCGAGGTCGATGTCGATCACGACGTCGAGGCGAATCACCACGGCGTCGGTCACGACGATCGGCGTGATCATGGGCGTCGTGTCGTTCACGATGAACGTCAGTCGCGACTCGTCCTCGATGATGAGGTCATCCCCCACATCGACGGTTCCGCCACCGATCACGAGGCTGCCGCGGCTCTTGTAGGAGCCGACCTTCAGATCGTCTCCGATGTCGAGGTTGCCGCCCGTGATCGTGAAGACCCCGTAGCTGCCGGGTCGGAACCCGACGTTCAGGCTCTTGATGTCGACATCGCCACCGGACTGGAGCGCAGCGCCGACGCCGTAGGTGCCGATCTTCACCGCGCCTTCGAAGTTCGAGGTGTCGCTCGTATCCTCGAGGGCCTCGAACACGGCATCGCCTCGGACGGTGAGCATCCCGAAGGAGCCGGTTCCGCGCGCGAGGTCCATGTTCTCGGCCTTGAAGGTCCCGCCCGACTGCAGGATCGCGCCGAAACCCGGGTTGTACTGACCGTCGTCGGTGAGCCCGCGGCCTGCGGAGGTGTACCCAGGCGAGGACCCAGTCGAATCCACCGTGCCGCCGGACATGTCGAAGATGCCCGTGCCCTGCCCGCCCACGGTGATCCCGAGCGCGTTGATGGTCCCAGCGCTGAGGTTGTACTTCCCGAGCGTGGCCTCGCCCGCGTAGCCGAGCGTGATGCTGGTGCAGTTCGTGACCGTGCCGCCGGACTGGTTGACCGTGCCGCGCGCACCGCGCGTCCCGACTCGGATATAGGGGAGATTCGAGCACGAGCCGGCGTCGTACCCGGTGAGCGTCCCGCCGGTCATGTTCAGGACGCCATAGCGCCCGTCGGGGTCTCCGTGCGGATCGGCCGCGGGAATCGTGTCGAAGGTGTCGAGCCAACCGCCGACGTAGAGCCGGTAGTGCACGGCGCTCACCGACGAATCGATCAACGCCGTCGGATCGAAGCCAGTCGTGACATCCGGATTCAGCGCGTCGTGATCACTCGTGGTGATGTAGACGTCATCGGTCTGAGGAGGAACCCCTTGGGCATGGTTGTCGTCCCTCCAGTTGTCACTGGTGCTCCAGAGCTCGTCGGTGGGTCCGTCGAACCACCACCAGGTGGGCGTGGCGTTGGCTTGCCACGCGAAGATCAAGACGATCGAGAAAACCGGAACGATCGAGAGAACGAGGAGTGTTCGAGAGGTCGACATCTGTCCCTCCAGCCAAAGGCCGTTGAGTGCGTTGTCGTGGAACCCGCCCGAATCGCGCCCAGCAAACAACGCCGGACACGCGTCGCGCGGTGACTGCAATCACACGCATCGTTGTCGCCTTTGACGCAGCGATTCGGTGTGTCGAATTGCGACAGAGATCACTCGCAACCGTTCGCAACGGACCAGAGGCGTGGGGACGCGGCAGACCGCGGCTCACTTCATCCACGGACCGATTACCGCAAGCATCGTTGACGCGGGCGGGTTGCTGCGCAGTCTTCTCGAACACGAATCCCCGATCCCGCTTCGACGACATCCGTTATCTTTCGCCGCGGTGCAACGGCTTTAGACGAGAACAGCCCCCCAGACCTATCGTTGTTGGGTCGAAATCCCCAGCTGTCGGTTCAGATTCAGACTGAGCCGCAAAAGCGGTTCCGGGACGCCTCCGTATTTGAGTGCGCGGTAGACCTGGCGTGCCGCAAGGAGCGAACGATGAACTTGCGATCACAAGCCACCCCCTTGGCTCTGCTCTTCGTCCCGGTTCTCGGCGCGCCCACGGCCTCTGCAGTGCCTCAGACCAATCTTTGCCCGACACCTTCCTCAGCGGGTGAGGCGATCACCGACTGTTCCGCGACCGAGACTGTCTACGTTCTGGATGCTGACACCCTTCAAGGCGGTCAACTCGATGTCTGGATCGATCAAGACGTCCAGTGGCCAGGTATTTGCGGGGCTACCCACGAGATCGAGTACACGGCGAGTTGCCTGGCGCCACTTCAGCTCGAGAATCTTCAAGAGGGCGGAACGCACCCGACTTCTACGAGCTGGATAGACATCGTTGAGTGGAATGCGTTCCTCCCGGGCCACCCAGCAGGAGCAAATCTCACCTACGCGGCCTGGCCGGACCCGGAGGGGAATTGTCCGGCATGCGACTACCGAGGCGCCTTCGGAGTCTCGTATGACCTCCCCCACCTGTTCTTTCCGCCGCAGGCGCCCTTCCCTGATGGCTCGCCCGAGCTGCAGATGAGTTTCTCCGCATCCGATCCGTCTCCGGGCGAGGCCTGCATGGTCAAGCTTGGGCGAACTTGGACGGGACAGGTTTTTGCGAATCCGCTCCCTTCCGATCCAAGCAACGTCTCTTGCTTTCCTCACCCTGGATTGAGCCCGTCTCACCACACGGAAGTCGACTCCGTGGGCAGTGCGATCGCACTCACGGAGATCTTCGATATCAAGTACGCGAGCTTCATCCCGACAGACAGCATTCCTTCTCCGGGGCCCGTTCCGGGCGGGTTCTGCTTCCCCGAACCAGATATTCCGATCCCGACGCTGCTGCGCTTCGGTGGAGATAGTCGAGGATTCGACCCCGACCCCGCAGCGCCGGCGCGGCTCACCGCGTTGGTGAGCTTGGTCCCGGACGAGTGGGTGTCCGAGATGGCGAATTCGCCGGTGAACGCGACTGGAGTAGTGGCAGGCAGTGAGAAGATCTTCGCTGGCGCTACCAAGACCTTCGCTCCGCCCGCATACGCAGACGGCGTGATCAATGCGAGCGATGAAGACGCCACCTTGAACGACTGCTACCTGCTGCACGAGAGAGACACGTACGAGGTCAAAGAGGCCATCTCGCCTTCGCGGATCGAGCCAGATCGCGTCGCCGTGGTGTTTCAAGGCTCTGCGGACAATCCGCTCGTGTCAGTGGCCTGCGCCATTGACTGGGACATCTATCTCGCGATCGATAGCTCCGGGGCGTGGGATCTCGCCGCCATCGTCGACGCCTTTCCGTCGCACGAGCTCTACGTGAATGGAACTCCAGTTCTCGAGATCCAAGCGAGCGATTTTGGCGTCGTCGAGCTTTGCAACCCCTTCAGCAAGAGAGTCATCACGACGTCGGGGAACCTCTGAGTCCGCAAGAATGGAGGGCGAACCATGAGTATGAAGCGTGCCGCGATGCTACTGGCAGGTTTCGCGATTCTCACGAGTCCGAGTGCCTCTCTCGGCCAATCGCTCGAGTCCCTTGTCCTGGATATCCAGAGCACCGATGACGCGGTCAGACTGCCGTCGGGGAATACGCTCTTTGGCCGTCTGGCAGCGGAGTACGCGCAGATCGTCCCGCTGCTTGTCCCCCTTGCCTCCAGCTCAGTCGAGCAGACCCGATACGACGTGACGATGTTGATACTGGGTGGCGCGATCATGTCCGAATCCAACCAGGCTGTCGCCGCCCAGAATCAAGCGACGCTCATCCAGCTCGCGTCGGATTCCAGCGAGAGAGTATCGGTTGCGGCCATCGAGACGCTGTCCCTGCTTCCTGACGGAACGCCAGCCACACTGTCGGCTGCGCTCGTCGGATTGTCGTCCAACGAGGCCCCGAAGCTTGCGGAAGTCGCGGTCCTGGCACTCGGGCGACGACAGAGTGCAACGATCGCAGAGGTGGGTGCACTGGTGGTCGCGCTTGCTTCGGCGCCCGACAGTCGAGTGAGATCGAGGGCCGCGTATTCGCTCGGCGAGCTCCGAATCCCCGATGGTGGCGTGGTGGACGCACTGATCGACGCCCTCGCCGATGCAGACGCTTCTGTCAGAGGTCGCGCGGTGTCGGCGTTGGTGAAGCTGGGCTGGTACGCAATGGGCGCAGTTCCGGCGCTTCAGGTGTCGGCGTCCACGGACGCCGACGAATCAGTGCGGAGCACGGCGTCGTTGGCAGTGACCACACTGCAGTCGCTCGACACGGATGGGGACGGGATGGTCGACCTAGCCGACAACTGCGCCCTCACGCCGAACGCTGCCCCGGATGACTGCGACTCGGACGGAGACGGCTACGGGAACGCGTGCGACGCTGATTTCAACGGGGATTTCCTGGAGACCGGTGGTGATTTGGGGCCGTTCATCACCGCGATCGGAAACAACGAGATAGCGGCGGACCACAACTGCGACGGCCTCGTGTCCGGAGGCGACATCGCGCCGTTCATCGCGGAGCTCCAAGACGCCGACCAGGAGCCGGGTCCGTCCGGCCTGGCTTGCGCGGGCACAAGCGGATGCACGCCGTAGCGGAACCGGGAGGCGCGTTCCCGGGGCAACGTCTCCGCTGCAGGACGAAACGAGGGGCTGGTTCCATCGCGAGCTTGCGCGAGAAGCGATTCTGCTTCGAATTGGTCGGGCCGGGGAGATTCGAACTCCCGACAGCCTGTCAGCTGACCCGGGGGCCTTGTGTTGGAAGGTCGCCCCGAAAAACGGCGCTCGTTCCCAAGTTCATATCCCGAGTCTCAGTCGGGGCTGGATCAATCAGAGCGTCTCCGAGAGCCTCACTGGCGCCGACACTGATACCTCTCCACGCTGGGTGGCTACCACTTGGACCCTCCACCGTGCTCCCATCGCGTCTGTGAACCCAAGCGCGGCCGGACGTCCAGCCATAATTCTGACCTTGATGGTCTTGCCAGATTCAATGACGGGAGACTCGGGAAGCTCGAATACCCGACGCTCACATTCGGGGTTGAGCGCACGACCGCCCTTGTTGACAAGCTGTACCTCCACGATGCCGTTGAACCCGAGGTTCTCACTCCCGGGTACGACCTCAAACACTGCGCGGTCTTGTCCGATCTCCCTTGCAAGCCTGGCACTATCCAAATCCACTAGCCGAGTTGTGGCCTCCACCTGAGCCTTCAACTCGTCCGCCTGGAGCCTCAACGCCTCCGTGTTCTGCCGCAGCTCCTTCTGCTGCTGCCAGAAGGTCAGCATCACCCAGAAGATGGCGACGGGGGCCATGGTGCCGGCCAGGAAGTCACCGACGGCGTTGGGTTCCATGTCCCGAAGCTTGCCTGGTCCCCACCAAGCCAGGGCCCCGTGGACGACCACGACCACGTAGGCCAGCGTTGCCCAGATGGCCTTGTTCCACATGCCCCGAGGGTACACCCGGTGGGTGCGCCTTGCGGATGATCATGATTCAGCGACCTAGGGACGGGGTGGGCTGCTCGTAGGAGACGTGGCTTCCCGGTCAGCTGCAACGCCTAGTGGATCCTCGGAAGACATGTCGAGCCGTGGGTCGAGTGGATCGAGGAGCTTCCATCCGTCGGGATAGATCCGGTCCAGACCCTCGCGCGTCTCGCGCAGCTCCTCTGGGCTCATGGCCGGAAAGCAGAACCCACCTGCCTCCGAATGCCCAGGGATCACAAGGTCGCGCCTACGCTTGCCTTCAGGACAAGGTACGCAGCCAGCCTGGCCCTTCACAAAATCGTAGGAGAAGTACTCGTAGGGCGTGCACCCGCGCTCGACGGCGACCATCCGTACAGGCTCAGTCCCTGGCGAGCATGAGCAAACGAGTGTGGCTACTAGTGCAAGCTCAGCGCGAGTCATAGGCGTCGGCGTCGGTCATCAACAGGTGTAGACCCCGTGCGACCCCGGAGTGTTCCACGCCGCCTGCCCACGAATCGCCTCCCGCAGCGCCAGCAACCGCCACCACCGAATCCGAGCATCAACGCTGCGTCGGTTTCGGGCAACTCAACCACCAGGAAATGCCCCAACATCCTGGCTATTGGCGGCGGCTTTGTCGCGGTGCTTCTGGACCCAGAACTCAACAGTTCACCGGTGGTAGCCATGACTCTCGGTGTTCTGGTCGTCGCACTCGGAGGCATC
Organism: Myxococcota bacterium; assembly: GCA_039030075.1. Classification (NCBI taxonomy): domain Bacteria; kingdom Pseudomonadati; phylum Myxococcota; species Myxococcota bacterium. The sequence continues at coordinate 9,810 of JBCCEW010000010.1, forward strand.
GGCTACAGCGCCACCGTCGCCACGGAGAAGGCAATCAACAAGCACATCGCTCGCGCTCGATTCACGCGGCAGCAGATTGAGACCGTCGAGGCCGCGGCAGCCGCTGGCGGCAAGTTCGAACCAGTAGCTCGCTACTATCTCGCATTGCACTGCCTGGTCATGGTCTTCGGCGTTCTCGTGATTGTGTGGTCGGTCGTCAGTTAGGGCGTCGCTTAACAGGGCGATGCAAAAGCTGCCGACCGAGGTTGCTAGACGGCGGTGCCAGCGACTATGCCCCGCGCTGAGCTTACGCTAGTGGCCGCCTTCGTCTGCTCATGCGCGCCAGAGGCTGAGCCTGTGCGGGTGGTCGCCGTAGCGCGCGGGTGCACGCCGTGCGAGCACGTCTCCTACGATTCTGTGGATCATCCGAACCACGCCTTCCCGGTCCACGCCGGCTGCGTACCGTGTCGCGAAGGAACTAGCAGGCGCGACATTGCGGTCCCGGGGTTCCCGAACGCGCATGGCGTCTGCTTTCCGGAATCCGCGAGCCCAGACGAGTTGCGCGAGGTTACGGACCGCATTTACACGGATGGCTGGAAGCTCCTCGACCCACTCGACGCACGGCTGGACATGTCTTCCGAGGATCCACCAGGCGTTGGACCTCACGGCGCCTGAACCGCATTCCGCAACGCTCCGTTGAGCGTCGGCAGCCCCGCGCCTCCCAGGTACGCCTCGAACACAGGCCCCGGTACGTCCGCCAGCTTCTGCCAGCGCGAGGACTGATGCTTGTTCACACCCTCCGGCAAATTCTGGCATGCGGTTCCAGCGGGTCAGTGGTTGAGCCGTTCCTGCGCAGCGGCCCGCATACGCTCGCGTTCGCGGGCGGCAGAGTATGCCCATCGGGCGAGCAAGAGAGGAAAAGCTGTAACCGGGAGCGCGAACCAAGCCGAATTGATCACGACGAATACGAACAGTGCGAGCGATCCAAGGGCGAATACGCCGCCTACGATGTACCAGGTGGTTGGTGTGATGGCCGCAGGGTCGTCGCGCCTCCGGGGGAACAGCATCTGGACGGCCAGGTAGGCGAACGGGAATCCAATGGCAAGAAGCACCAAGAGGACCGGGATCGCTCCCTGGGCGGGGCCGGGCCGAGTGACCAGGGCGTAGACGACAACTCCTGCCAGATAGAGGAAGCTCGCGCCAACTGCGCCACACGCCAAACCGACACCAATCGTGACGGATCTGGGCGCGCTGACATCACCGCCGGACGATTGGTTGGGATGGGGCGGTTGCTCCATAAGGCCCTAGATCGGGCAGACACGGGCCGGGCTGGAGCCTCTCGTTCAGTAGCGCAAAGCGCAACGACGCCAGCCCGTGTGTCGGGCTCCGTTGCGGGGCCAGAGGCACTACCTCAGGCACTCTATCGTTGCGACGTACTCAGCGATCTGAGCGTCGGTTGGGTACTGCCGGAACGAAACGACCTCGCGCTGGCGACCGGACTTACCCTCGAACTCAACCAAGATGTCAAACTCTTCCAGGTCAACATCGTGATTGACGCCCCCGATCTCTGCGGAGTAGACGTTCTGGCAAGCCTCGAACGCACGGATGGCACGGTTCGGGTAGCGCCAGTAGCCGACCGTGAGGCCCACATTGGGATACGGAAAGCACTGGAAGAAGAGGAGTGCGACCGCGCAAGATGCGAAGAGTGCTACCCGAGCCACTTGTCTTCCTCGACTGCCTAGTTCTGGCTCCTTGCCTGGATCAGTTCCGCGGCCCTCTCGACCAGCGGCGCCAAGATGTCCTCGTCAGTACAGCGCCCGGGCCAAGCGATGCGCCCACGGGCGTCAACCACGGCCACCAGCTCCCGCACATCGGTGATCTCGATCGTCACCAGTCGAGTGTGGCCACACGGGCTCTCGCCTCTCGATCTCCCGAACCTGACCTGGACCGCGACGTTGGCGCCGCTCAGATCGCGTGACACGGAGATACCTGCCGCTTCAAACAGCTCCGAAATCAGCCCCTCGTACAGCGACGGGTATACGTGGAAGGCTAGATGGACGACGGGTGGCCCATCCAGCTGGAGGGCTTTCAGAACTGTGACACGCGGCCCGGATGACGTGGCGTGCGTGGCGCAGGCTGCCAAAGCCGCGCAGCAAAGGGCGACGGCAGCCACCAAGCACGAGCGACGGCTATCACCATCGCTCACGCGCCAGCGCGCCCCCGCAGTTTCCGGAGCGCAAGAACTCCCAGTCCTGCAGCCAAGAGAAGCGCGGTGGAAGGTTCCGGGACCGCGCGCACGAGGAAGTGCCCGAAATCGCGTTGCGCTTCGTCAGAAAACCGCTGGCGAACCGAGACCGCAAAGATGCCTAGGTCATTGGATTCCGGGACGTACCGTTGGGCAGTCACCCGATCACCGACGAGCGCGAGGCCGACTGTCTTGCCCGATGGCCCCGGGGTCGGGAAGTAGCCCGCGGTGTATTCGCCGAACAGTTCGTTGGTCAGCCCGAACAGATCCAGGAACTGGTCGACTTCGTCCAGAAGCGGCTCAAAGAACAGGATTCCCACAGGCTCGGGACAAGGTGAGGGAACGGCCAAGTTGCGTTCGAAGAGGCCACACACTTCCGAGGCAGATGCGTAGCGCCATCCTCCAGGTATCCAACCTCCGGCCCCGCCGAGCACGGCGTCGGTGGACAGGTTGGTGGTCTCGGAGAGGTCTAGCCAGACCAAGCCCGACTCTTCTTCAAGAGTGCCCAGGCCATCGCCTGGCGCCAGCACGTCCACGCTGATGAGGGCTGCGTGTGACGGTGCCACCGCGAGCAGGAGAGCCACGAGTGCCCTGACGACCCCTATTCGCATGCGTGGAGCGTACATCCAATCTCAGTGTGGAGGCCGTCTCGCTCTCAGCTCAAGCCATCGCGCCCCCCGGCACGCTCGAACCACCCGTCGCCGAGGAGCGGGAGCGGCGAGATGAGGTTCGCGTGTACCTCGACCCTTGAGAGCTGCTCCAACCTGCCGCTATCACGGGTCTATCGAGACGAGCAGTCGAAGCAGAAGGGCTTCGAATTGGTCGGGCCGGGGAGATTCGAACTCCCGACCTCCTGACCCCCAGTCAGGCGCGCTAACCAGGCTGCGCTACGGCCCGAACCGAGACAGGAGGTAGCGGCTGCGCCGGGCCCTGTCGAGCGCCCGGCGGGCGGGCGGCGGCGGAAAAGGCCCGCGCTGGCTGGGGGATGCGGCGCTGCGTCCCTCGCTTCCGCTCGGGCGCCCTACTCGAAGACGAGCGTGTTGTTCTCGGGGCTGATGTAGACCATCTGCTCCCGCACCGAGCCGTCGGGCATATGGGCGCGGAAGCTGTGGGGCCCCATCTCGATGGGCACGCCGGCGAGCGGCGTCTCGCCGAGCTCGCGGCCGTCGATCTCGATGATCGCCCAAGGCGTCGCGTTGATCGCCACCGACACCACCGTCGCGGTGGCCGGCGGCGGACGGAAGCTGCCACCGGGCAGCGGCGCCGCGGCGCGTTCGGGGCCCGCGACCCGCGGCGTCGGCGGGTCGGGCATGGGCAGCGGCGTCGGCGGCTCGCTGGTGGTCATCCACGCCAGCGCCAGCGACACGCCCACGGCAAGGGCCGGCCAGCGCAGCCAGTGGAAGGCCGTGGCAACGGGACCACCGAACGGATCGCGCTCGCGCTCCTGTCCGGGCAGCGGCGGGAACGGCTCGACGATCTCGGTGAGGTCGGGCTGCTGCACCAGGCGCCCTGCCCCAGTCTCGGCAAACTCGCGCAGCGCTTCGACGGCCGCGGCTTCGCGCGAATCGTCCACCGGGATCTCGAGAGTCGCGTCGACGTCGGGCGCGTCGGTGACCGGCGTGGGCTCGACGGCAGCAGCCGCGTCGACGGGAATCGCGATCGGCGCCGAGTCTTCGACAGGCTCGGCCGCGCGCGGTCTCGCGTAACGGTACGCCCCCGATGCTTCGGGCGTGGGCAGCTCGGCGAGCGGGGTCTCGGGCGCTTCGTTCGCTTCCGGTTCGGGCGGCGCCACCGGAGCCGCCGCCTCGACCACCGGCGGCTCGGGAGCCGGCGTCGGCGCGCGCTTCTCGCCCGCGCGCGGCACGCGTCGGCGCGGGAGCTCGGGCGGGAACGGGTCGGGGATCACGCGACCCGCGAGCATCGGCGGCGGGTGGTCTTCGGGAATGCCCCACTTGCCGTTCGTCGCAGCGCCGTTGGTTGGCGTCGGTGCGGTCTCGGGTGCCGGCGGCGTCGGGTCGTCGATCAGGATCGACGGCTCTTCGGTGGCATCGCCCGCGTTGTCTTGATCGCGGGTGCGCGAACGCGCGATCGACACCAGACGCGACGTGCGCGGCGGCGGATCGGGCGTCGCCTCGGCTTCGACCTGCGGCGCCACCGGCTCCGGGTCCACCTCGAGTGCGGGCTCGGGATCGGGATCGGGATCGACTTCGAGCTCGGGCTGCGGCTCCGGGGCCGCAGTCACGACGACGGACACGGGCGCCGTGGGCTGGGCAGGCTCGGAACGGGCGGGCGCCGCTGCGGCTTCCTGCGCAGCCACCGGCTCGTTCGGCGCCTCGACTTCGTCGGGCACCGCGGGCTGCTGCGGGCGCCAGCCGGCCGGCGCACCGTTGCCGTTGGCTGCGTGCGGTTCGGCAGCGGCGGTGCTCGCGTCACTGCTCGTGGCCGGCGTCGGCACGGGCACGATCACCGGCGGTGCGGGAACGCGCGCGAGCTCTTCGGCTTCGGTGGGTGCCGTCGGAGCCGGGGGCCGCGCCATCTGCACGGGCGGCGGGGGCGTCGCCGGGCGCGGCAATGCGTTCGGCCCCTCGGTCAGGTCGCGCAGCTTCGGCATCGCCGACGGCGCCACGCGGCGCACCAGGGCTTCGGCCACCTGGTTCAACTTGCGCGGAACGCCTTGGGAGGCCTGGTGCAGCTCGCCGATGGTCTCGTCGTCGAACGCCGCCACCAGGTCGGGACGCGCGCCCGCATACGCGAGACGCGTCTCGACGTAGGTCTGGGTTTCGCTCGCGGTGAGGCCCTGCTCCAGGCGCACCACGTCGATACGTTCACCGAAGGCGGCACACACCGCTTCGGCTTCGGGGCTGGCCACGGCAGTGAGCGCCAGGCGCAACGCACCACGCGCTTCGTCGAGCAGGCCGGTCAACGCACGCGCGGTTTCGATCGGCATCGCCTGGGCATCGTCGATGAGCAGGACGATGCCACCCCGCGGCACCATCTCTTCCGCCAGCGCCAACAAGGCGTCGCGCGGCGCCGCACCGTTGCGCTGCGCGCCGAGTTCGTTGAGTACGATCGCGCAGAGGTCTTCGGGCGTGAGCGTCGAGAACGGCACGTAGGCGATGCGCGCACGTTCCTGCTCGCGTCCGCCCACCATGCGCAAGAGCGTCGTCTTGCCGTGACCGGGTGGTCCCACCAATGCCGCCACCCGCCCCGCATCCATCGCCGCTTCCATGGCCGCACGCGCGCGTTCGCACCCGGCCAGGGCCACGTAGGCCGCCGGGTTCGCGGAGGGACCAAAGGGTTCGTAGGTGAAGGGGGTGGGATCCGTGCTCACGGTGGGGGCTCGGAGACCGGCGGCTGGTTCAACCAGCGCCAGTCCCGTGTGGGCGGGTCCATGGAGGGAAAGTCCAGCACTTGTAGTACGTATCGTTTCCCCGGTGAAAAGTTTGCCTCTAATCGCAGGGGCGGGTCCAGGTCCACTACAACGGCGTTTTTCCCCGGAGGGACCTGGATCGGCAGACCGCCGGCTTCACTACAGCCCACCACCCGCGGCTCGGGCTCCTGGGCTTCGACGCGCACGTGGACGTTGGTCTTCGCCGGCGGCGGTGGGGCCAGGTCCACGAGCCCCTTCGGCTCGCTCAGACAGGCGGGCTCGGCGGTGCTGCCCAGGGCCACGAAGTCCACGCGGGCCCCAGCGGCCACCAGAGCCTGGGCCGCCGCGCAGACGTCGCCTCCGCACTCGTCGCCCAAGTCGCCGAACACCACCACGCGGGCGCCCGAGGCCTGGTTGGCGGCGGTCAGGTCGGCCCGCAGGCCGTCCAGCGAGGCCGTGAGCGAGGCCTCTCCGCGAGCCGAGAGCCCGTTGATCTCGCTCATCAGGGCGTCGCGCTCGGCGGCGTTGGCGGCGCGCGCCCCGCGATAGACGCGCTGGCAGGCGTCGGCCGGGCCGGCGCCCGAGCCCATTGCGTAGAGCCAGACGGGGCCGGGGTCGAGCTGGCCGAGGAAGCGCTGCACGGAGCGGCGCGCGGCCACCGAGTGGCTGGCCCCCGCGCCCGTCCGCCGCGCCATCGACCGCGTCGAATCGAAGAGGACCACGACCGGCGCGTCGCTCTGGGTGGGCGTCAACTCCTCTACGGAGAGGCCCCTCAGCACTTCCACTTCGAGGAGCACCGGAGCCGGTGCGGCCGGCGGCGGCGCGGCGCAGGCCAGCCCCAGCAACGAGAGCAGCGCGAGGCCGGACCCGTTCGAGCGGCGCTTCATCGCGTGGCTCCTTCGCGCGCCTGTTCGAGCGCCCGCACCACTTTTCGCGGTGTCGTGATCGGATCGAGCTCGAGCTTCGGATTGGCCGCGAGCGCCCGGCGCAGGCTCGTCACTGCCGCGCCCTGGCGCCCGAGCGCGAGCTCGGCGGTGGCCACCAGCACTTCGGTGTCGGCCAGGAGCTTGCGCGCGTTGGCGCCGCCGTCCGCGCTCAGCTGTTCGCGCACACTGACGGCGCGGTCGATCGCTGCCTGGAAGCGTGCCCCGCGCACATCGCTACGAATGGCGGCGACGTCCTCGGCGGTCGAGCCGCTGGCGGCCGGCGGGCTCGGCGGCGTCGGCGCGGGCTTCGGCTTGGGCGCGGCCGCGCGCGGTGCGGGCGGTCTCTGGGGTGTGGGCTTCGGAGGCGTCGGCTTCGGAGTGGCGCGCTGCGGAGTCGGTGCCGGTGCGGCACGCGGCGGTGCGGGCCGCGGCGAAGGCGCTCGCGTCGTCGTGGTCGGGCGCGGCGCGCTCGCCGTTGGCCGCGGCGAAGAGGCGCCACCGGCGCGCACGATCTCGACCCCGAGCGGCGCGTCGAGTGCCCACGCATCGCCGGCCCGGTCGAACTCGAGCGGTGCCCAGCTCAGTGCCGGACGATGCACCCGCACGGGCGGCGTGCGCATCAGCCCGGCCACGGCCGCGTCGTTCGACGGGTCCATACAGAGCAGGCGCCGCCAGAGCTGGCGCGCGCGCATCGGGTCGCTCTCTTCGAAGCGACGCGCCACCTGGGCCAGCTCCTGGGTACGCAGGTTCGCCCAGGTCGCCCGGAGCGAATCGGGGTCGGCCACGGTCGGAAGTGGCTGGGGCTCACCCGGCCAGGGTTCACAGGCTTCGGTCTGCGCTGCGACGGGGGTCGTCATCACGACGCACCCCGCCAACGCGAGACCCGGAAACCACCGTCGTCTCTGCTGCTTGTGTCGCATTTTGGGAAACCGCTGGAAGGGCTAGAGCGAAGCCCGAATCTGAGCCAGCTCTTCGCGGATCTTCCGGTAGCGCGCCCGGTGGTCCGTCTCGAAGGGCAGCCCGCCGCTCTCGAGCGCATTGCCGACGCCCATCTCGCGAAGCTTCTTGCGGGCCCCGGCGATCGTGTAGCGCTGGCCGTAGAGCAGCTTCTTCACGAGCAGGATCATGTCGATGTCGCGCCGCCGGTAGAGTCGCTGCTTCGAGCGCGACTTCTGGGGCGCCATCCAACGGAACTCGGATTCCCAGTACCGCAACACGTACGGCTTCACGCCGGTGATGCGACTGACCTCGCCGATGCGGTAGTAGCGCTTCTCGGGAATCTCGGGCGTCGCTTCGTCGAGCTCTTCGCCGCCGACCTCGTCCCGCGCGTTCGTCTCTTCCATCCTGCACCCCCCGTGGTCGATGGACGACCGCCTCAGCCTCTCAATGCGGTGGCGCGCGCGATCGTCACGATCACGACACACCGTGGCGGTCGGTGACGTCCCGACAGTAGAGCGCCTGCGCCCCCGACGCGATGCGCTTTCCCACCTTCGCTGGCCGCCGTCGGCCGGTGGGTTCCCTGCGTGTCCAGCCATCTCCGACCCTGCGCCGGAGCGTGGTGCTAGACCGGACCGTCCCCTTCGCTACCCGAGTCGGTCGCCGGCGAACCCCCTTCGGTTACAGGGACTTCGTTCAGCAGGTTCTTCAGAACGAGGCTCGGTTTGAAGGTGAGGACCTTGCGGGCCTCGAGCAGGATCTCTTGTCCGGTCTGTGGGTTGCGACCCTTGCGCGAGTTCTTGTCGCGCACGACGAAGTTGCCGAAGCCCGAGATCTTGACCTTTTCCCCGTCGGCCAAGGTCTCTTTGATGGCCTCGAATACCTTCTCCACGAGCTCCGCCGACTCCTTCTTCGAGAAGCCCACCTGCTCGTAGATCTGTTCGACGATGTCGGCCTTCGTCACGGCCCTTCCCTCCTGGCTCCGGGACTCGGCGCTACCTCAACTCGGCTCCGAACCGGCGGTCCAGCGCCTTCACCATGCGATCGGTGTGGCGCGTGACCTCCGCGTCGGTCAGCGTGCGGTCGGCTCGCTGAAAGACCAAGCGAAAAGCAACACTTACGCGACCTTCGGGTACGCCCCGACCTTCGTATCGATCGAAGATCGTGACGGACACGAGATCCGGACCTCCGATCTTCCGGATCTCTTGCTGCAGCTCCCCCGCCGGTTGCGCTCGATCGACGAGCACGGCGAGATCGCGTTGCACCGAAGGCTCCCTGGATACCTCCCGAAACTGAAATTCTCTTGTCTTTACGGTCAGTAGCGCGCTGAGGTTCAGCTCGAATATCGCGCAGCGCTCTTCGATCTCGAACGCAGCCGCCACTGCCGGATGAAGCTCTCCGACGCACCCGACCGATTTCTTGCCCACACGCAGCTCGGCCGAGGCTCCGGGATGCAGGTAGGAAGGACCCCCCTCGCCTCGCAACGATGCCACATAACCCAGCCCAGACAAAGCCTTTTCCGCGATTCCCTTGGCCTGGAAGAAGGCTGGCGCCGGGGCGCCGCTCCAGAGGCCCTGGTGGACGTCCTCGGTGAGGACGCCCGCCGCCCAGAGCGTCTCCTGAGGCAGCCCCGCCTCGCCTGCATCCGACGCGGCGCCCGCTTTGGGGCGAAAAACCCGCGCCACCTCGAAGAGCCCGATCTGGGCGACCTGGCGCGAGGCGTTCTGGCGGACCAGCCGGAGGAGCGAGGGCAGCAGCGTGGTCCGCAGCAGCGGGTCCTGCTCCTGGATGGGGTTCGCGAGCCGCAGGGCGTGGAGCAGCGGGTCGTCGTCGCCGTCGGCCAGGGCCGCGAGGTCGGCGGGATTGGTGAAGGGGAAATTGGCCACCTCGACGAGGCCGGCGGCGGCCAGCTGGTCGCGGGCGTGCTCGGCGATCTGGTGGGTAGGCGGCACGCGAGCGGCGGCCAGCTCGGCCACGGGCATCGTGGTGGGGATCTGGTCGTAGCCGTGCATCCGGGCGACCTCTTCGGTGAGGTCCTGGTGCACCTGCAAATCGTTGCGGTGGCTCGGGATGCGGCACACCAGCGCGTCGTCGCCCGACGTCGTGGGCTCCACTTCCACCCTCTGGAGGAGCCGCGCCATCCTGTCGCGATCGAGGTCGAGCCCCAGCAGGCGATTCGCCTGGGGCACGCGCAGGGTCACTTCGTCGACGAAGGGCGCCGCATCGCCCTGGGCTTCGACGCGTCCGGGCGCGACGGTCCCGCCGGCCAGCTCCTGGATCCAGCGCGCGGCTCGGTCGGCCGCGCGGGCCACGCCCATGCGATCGACGCCGCGCTCGAAGCGGTAGGACGCCTCACTGTGGATGCCGTGGCGGCGCGCCGAAAGCCGCACCGACACGGGGTCGAAGTGGGCGCTCTCGATCAACAGATCGGTGGTGCCCTCCCCGACTTCCGTCGCGGCACCGCCCATCACGCCGGCCAGCGCGATGGGTCGCGAGGCGTCCGCGATCACCAGGTCGCGGGGGTCGAGCTTGCGCTCCTGCCCATCGAGCGTCTCGAGGGTCTCGCCCGCTTCGGCGGCGCGCACCCGGACCTCGCCGCCCCCGAGCTTCGCGAGGTCGAAGGCGTGGAGCGGTTGACCGAACTCGAGGAGGACCGCGTTCGTGACGTCGACGATGTTGTTGATCGCGCGAATCCCCGACGCCTCGAGGCGCGCCTGGAGTTCCGGCGGCGACGGGCCGACCCGCACGCCCCGCACGATCCTGGCGACGTAGTGGAAGCAGCCGCTCGGCGCGTCGATCCGCAGCTGGATCGCGTCGGAAGCCGGCGCGCCGTCTTCGTGCGGATCGATCGGGGGCAGCGTCAGCGCGTCTCCGAAGAGCGCCCGCACTTCGCGCGCGATGCCCAGCAGCGACGCCGTGTCGCCCCGGTTCGGGGTGATCCCCACTTCGAGGATGCGCTCGCCGGTCGAGACGGCGCTCGCGATCGGCGCCCCGATCTCGGCCGCTTCGGGCAGCACCCAGATGCCCTCGTGGGATTGCCCGAGACCGAGCTCGCGCTCGGAGCAGATCATCCCCTCGGACGCGACACCGCGGAGCTTCGACTTCTTGATCTTCGTCCCGTCGGGCAGCCGCGTGCCCGGCAGCGCCACCGCCACCTTCTGGTCGGCGGCCACGTTCGGCGCGCCGCACACGATCGCGCGCAGGGTGCCATCGCCGACGTCCACCGAGCACACCGAGAGCCGCTCGGCGTTCGGGTGGGCCTCGCGCGCTTCCACGCGCCCGACGACGACGCCCGAGAGATCCGGTCCGGTGTCCTCGACGAAGGCATCCTCGAAGCCGCTCATATTGAGCTTGTCTTCGAGCGTCTTGTCGTCGGGCAGATCGACGAACTCGGAGAGCCACGACAGGGGCAGCCGCATCTATCGGGCCTCCGCCGTCACAGCTGACCCAACACGCGCAGGTCACCCTCGAAGAGGTGGCGCAGGTGGGGAATGTTGAAGCGGCGCATCGCCGTGCGGTCGATGCCCATGCCGAAGGCGAAGCCCTGGTAGCGCTCCGAGTCGATCTCGCAGCGCTCGAGCACCTTCGGGTGGATCATTCCGCAGCCGCCCCACTCGATCCAACCGGTATACGAGCAGACCTTGCACCCCTTGCCACCGCAAAGGGGGCAGGAGTAGTCGAGCTCGGCCGAGGGTTCGGTGAAGGGGAAGTTGTTGGCGCGGAAGCGCAGGTCGACGCCGTCTCCGAAGAGGTGTCGGCCGAACGCGAGCAGCACGCCCTTCAGGTTGCCGAAGGTGACCTTGTCGTCGACCAGGAAGCCCTCGATCTGGTGGAACATCGGGCTGTGGCGCGGCGAGAGGTCGTGGCGATACACGCGCCCGGTCGCGATGAAACGGAACGGCGGCGTGCGCCCGGTCATCGCGCGGATCTGCACGTTCGAAGTGTGGGTGCGCAGGACGTGACCACTCTCGAGGTAGAAGGTGTCCTGCATGTCCCGCGCCGGGTGGTCCGGCGGGATGTTGAGCGCCTCGAAGTTGTTCCAGTCGGTCTCGACCTCGGGGCCCTCTTCCAGCGAGAACCCGAGCGAGGTGAAGAAACCGACCATCTCCCGGGTCACCTGGGTGATCGGGTGGAGCGCACCGGCGCTCGGGCCGGCGCCCGGCAGGGTCACGTCGAGGCGGTGGTCCGAGAGGGCCTGGGCGGTGGCATCGCTCTCGAGCGTGCGCTTCCGATCGGAGACCCAGTCTTCGATGGTGTGCTTCGCCTGGTTCGCTTCGGCCCCGACCCGCGCGCGTTCTTCGGGCGCGAGCCCACCGATGCTCTTCAAGAGCGCCGAGACCGAGCCCTTGCGGCCGAGGAAGCGCGCTCGCACCTCGGTCAGGGCCTGGGCCGTATCCGCGCTCGCCACGGCGTCGCGGGCCTCGGCGAGCAGCGCGTCGAGGTCGACACTCGCCGACACGGTTGCGCCTAAGCCGCCTGGGACTTCGCCAATGCCGCCAGCTCGCCAAAGGCCTTCGGGTCGGAGACCGCGAGCTCTGCCAGGATCTTGCGATCCACCTCGACGCCAGCCTGCTTCAGGCCGTGGATCAGTCGGCTGTAGGACGTGCCGTGCTCGCGGGCCGCGGCGTTGATGCGCGCGATCCACAGGCCGCGGAACTGGCGCTTCTTCTGCTTGCGATCGCGGTAGGCGTACTTCCAGCCCTTCTCGACGGCCTCGCGCGCGGTCTTCAGCAGACCGTGGCGGGTGCCGTAGTAGCCCTTGGCTTCCTTGAGGATGCGGTTGCGTCGCTTGCGAGCGGCGACGCCGCGTTTCACGCGCGGCATGGCGTTCTCCTGTCGTTCGGGGGCAGCGCCTGGGCGCGCGCTAGAGGTTCGGAAGCATCTGCTTCAGACGCTTCTCGTCGACCGTCGCCACGAGAGCCGACTGGCGGAGCCGTCGCTTCCGCTTCGCCGACTTCTTGGTGAGGATGTGCTGCTTGTTGTTCTTTGAGCGCACGATCTTGCCGGTGCCGGTCTTCTTGAACCGCTTCGCGGCGCCTCGGTGCGTCTTCATCTTGGGCATGACGCCCTCCTTAGGTGCGAGCTTCCTCGCTGGGGGTCTCGGGGGTGTCGGTCTTCCCCGACTCCTCCGCGGCTTTCTTCTCCGCTTCCACCGCCTCGCGATTGGGCACGAGGATCATCGAGAGGAAGCGTCCTTCCATCCGCGGCGGGTTTTCGACGGCTGCGAGCGGCCCCAGGAGTTCGACGACCTTGTCGAGCTGCTTGCGGCCGATGTCGCGGTGCACCATCTCCCGTCCGCGATACATCACTGTCACTTTGACCTTGTCACCGTCCATCAGGAAGCGCCGGGCGTTCTTGAGCTTGAAGTCGAGGTCGTGTTGGTCCGTGCGCGGGCGCAGCTTCACCTCCTTGAGGCTGGCCGCATGTCCCTTGCTCTTGTTGGCCTTCTTCTTCTGCTCGTACTTGTAACGCCCATAGTCCATGATCCGGCACACCGGCGGCCGTGACCCCGGGGCCACCTCCACCAGGTCGAGTCCCACGTCTTCGGCACGGGCGATGGCGTCTTCGGGAGTCATCACTCCCAACTGTTCGCCGTCGTCCCCAATGACGCGGATCTCCGCGGCTCGAATCATTTCGTTGATGCGCGGTCCGTCGTTCTTGGCGTTCCTTCTGAACTCAGCGATTCCTCGGTCCCTCCGCGGAGCGACGCGAGAGGCGCCCTCCTCGATCGAGTTGGACGCTTTCGGGCAAACCCTTGCCCGACGCGTAGCTTCGAGCGCGCAAGGCCCGAACCCGCGCACCACACCGCTGGCGTGCCTCCTCGCGGAGGCGCGTGCTGCTCATGAATGCGGGTGGTGCAGTTGATTCATGTTTCTCGTTCGACGTGTGGCCCCGCACCGCTCGAGCGTCCCGGCTCCCGGTCCGCACTCGTGCGATGTGGTAGGCACGGGCGGGATTGAACCGCCGACCCCCACCGTGTCAAGGTGGTGCTCTCCCACTGAGCTACGTGCCTATACGCGACCGACCCCCGCGACACCACGAGCCACGCACGAGGCGCGGCTCGGTTTCGCGAAGACCATCCCGCCCGGCTGCCCGCAGATGCGCGGCCCCGTGCTAAGGACGCGAAATCAATACCGATTTCGGCAATGCGTGTCAATCGGTCTCGAGCACGTCGTCGAAGTCGCCCGCCGCAGGCCCCAGGGCCTCGTCGAAGGCCGCCGGACCGGCCCCCTCGGCGTCGGCCTCGGCGGGATCCAGCTCGGCGGGCGCCAGCACCACCGGGGGCCGCCACTCGACCAGCAGGGTCGCCCGGTCCTCTTCCAGCTCCACCGGGACGAGCTTCAGACCCTCGGGGGCGGTCCGCTCGAGCTCGGCCAACAGGTCGCGCGGGCTGCGGTCGGCATCCACCCGCAGGACCGCTCGGGAGACGGTGAATTCGACCGGGACGACGGCCTCGACCCCGCCCCGCTCGGCCAGGCTGCGGCGCAGCACGGCCAGGGGCGCGTAGTCGTGGAGGTCCTCCACCACGAGAGTCCAGGCGCGCTCGGCATCCGGTGACCCCGCGGCCAGCAGGCCCAGGGCGCCGAGCCGGTCCCGGATCGAGGAGACGTCCACGAAGACGGCGGCGAGCACCACGTACTCGAACTCGACATCCGGGGTCTTCGAGAACATCGCCGGCCGGCGGCCGCGGTCCTCGAGAATGCTGAAGCGGGTCGCATAGACGAAGGGGTCCCCGCCGAGGCGCTCGGCCAGCCATTCGTCCGGGGTGGGCTCGGGCGGGGGCTCGGTGCCCGGCACCTCGGGCGGCTCGGGCTCCGGCGGCAGGAAGTCGGCGGGCAGCAGACTCTTCGCCGTGCGCAGCACGGCCGCACCGATCGCCGCTTCGAGGGCCGCATCGCGCGGGATCCCGTCCGGCTCGCTGCCGTCCTCGGCCAGCACGATCGGCGCGACGCCGACCGACTCTTCCCGGCGCTCCTCGGCGGCCGCCGCGAAGCCCATAGAAACCACGAGCACCAGGGCCACGCCCCAGTGCGCCACGCGGGCTCCCCGAAAGAGGCGCTCGCTCATACCCGTACCTCCGTCACGACCCTCCCGAAGAGCGCGTCGACGTCGCGACGCAGCTCCCCATCGGGCCGCACCCCCCGGAGCGACGAGACGTGGAGGATCGTCTCGCTCTCGTCGGGAATCACCAGGTGGACACGGACGGCACAATCCCCGGGGCTTCGCTCGAGGCGCTCGCGCAAGGCGACCAGTCGGTCCGGCGTGGCCTCTTCGGCCCCGATCCGCACCGCCAGCTCGCGCGCCAGTCGTTCCTCGGCCCGCTCCAGTTCGAATACCTCCCGCACCAGGATCTTCGGGGGATCCCCAGCCTCGAGCTTTCCAGACACGAGGAGCGGGATCGGCCCCTCCTCTCCATCGGCTTGCTGGGCCTGTTTCAGGAGACTTCCGTACTGAGCGTAAGGTTCCGCGAACACCACAAGATCGAAGGCCCCTTCCAGGTCTTCCAGGGTGGCGAACGCCATCAGCGAGCCCCGCCGGGTGCGGGTCTCGCGGAAGGACGTGATCAGGCCGCCGGCGCGGATGTCGCGCTGGTCCTTGCCCTCGGTTTCGCTGGCCTTCGTATCCGCGAAGCGGTCGAGCTCCTTGCGGACGGCGGCCAGCGGATGCCCGGTGACGTAGAAGCCGAGCACCTCCTTCTCGAACTCGAGGCGCTGGCGGTCGGTCCACTCGGCGGCGGCGGTCAGCTCGGGTTCGGGTACCGCGTCGGCGCCGGCGCCCCCGAACAGACTCTCCTGGCCGATCTCACGATCGCGCTGGGCGGCGGCCCCGGCTTCGAGCGCGACATCGAGCGTCGCCCAGACGGCGGCCCGCTCGGCGTGGAGCGGATCGAAGGCTCCGCATTTCACCAGGCTCTCGACCACCCGCCGGTTCACCTTGCGGCCGTCGATGCGCCCGGCGAAGTCGAAGAGGCTCTCGAAGGCGCCGTCCTCGGTGCGGGCCGCGAGGATCGACTCGATCGCGCCCTCGCCCACGTTCTTGACGCCCGCGAGTCCGAAGCGGATGCCCTCGGGCACCACCGTGAAGTCGCGCTCGGAGCTGTCGACCGACGGCGGCAGGATGTCGATGCCCAGCTGCTGCGCGTGGTGGATGTAGCGCGAGAGCTTGTCGTGGTTCGCCGACTCGGTGGTGAGCAGCGCGGCCAGGTATTCGCGCGGGTGGTTCGCCTTCAGGTAGGCCGTCTGGTAGGTGATCAGCGCGTAGGCGGTGGAGTGGCTCTTCGCGAAGCCGTACCCCGCGAACTCGGCCATCAGCGCGAAGACCTCTTCGGCCTTCTTCTTGTCGATGCCCCGCTCGACCGCGCCCGACACGAAGCGCTCGGCCTGCTTCGCCATCTCCTCGGGCTTCTTCTTGCCCATCGCGCGGCGCAGCAGGTCGGCCTCGCCCAGGCTGTAGCCCGCCAGCCGGTTGGCGATCTGGAGCACCTGGTCCTGATAGACGATCACGCCGAGGGTCTCGGCGGTGAGCTCCTCGAGCTCGGGCAGCAAGTACTCGATCTTCGTCAACCCGTTCTTGCGGTTGATGAAGTCGTCGACCATGCCCGAGCCCAGCGGACCCGGCCGGTAGAGTGCGACGATCGGGATCAGCTCCTTGAACGCCTTCGGCTTGAGCTTCACCACGAGCTCGGTCATGCCGCCGGACTCGACCTGGAAGACCCCTTCCGTGTCCCCGCCGCCGAGCATCGCGTAGGTCTTCGGGTCGTCGTAGGGGATCGCGTCGATGTCGAAGTCGGGCTGGTGGTCGCGCACGCGGCGCGCGGCAGCGGCGATCGTCGTCAGCGTGCGCAGCCCGAGGAAGTCGAACTTGATCAGCCCGATCTTCTCGACGCAGCGCATGTCGAACTGGGTGACGGTGTCGCCCGACTTCGGGTCGCGGTACAGCGGCACCGTCTCGATCAGGGGCTCGGTCCCGATCACCACGCCCGCGGCGTGGGTGCTCGCGTGGCGGGTCAGCCCCTCGAGACGCAGCGCCGTATCGAAGAGCTTCCGCACCTGGCCGTCGGCATCCATCCGCGCCCGCAGCTCGGCCGACTGCTCGATCGCCTCCTCCAGCTTGATACCCAGGGTCTCGGGGATCAGCTTGGCGATCCGGTCGACGTCGCCGAAGGACATGCCGAGGACGCGGCCCACGTCGCGGATGGCCGCCCGCGCCTGGAGCTTCCCGAAGGTGATGATCTGGGCGACGCGTTTGCCGTCGTCGCCCTCGCCGTCGTACTTGTCGGCGACGTAGCGGATCACCTGGTCGCGGCCCTTCATGCAGAAGTCGACGTCGATGTCGGGCATGCTGATCCGCTCGGGGTTCAGGAACCGCTCGAAGATGATGTCGTACTCGATTGGATCGACACCGGTAATGCCGAGCGCATAGGCCGCGAGGCTGCCCGCGGCGGAGCCGCGCCCGGGACCGACCGGGATGTCCTGATTCTTCGCGTAGTTGATGAAGTCGGCGACGATCAGGAAGTAGCCGGCGAAGCCCATCGAGGTGATGACGCCGAGCTCGTGTTCCATGCGCTTGCCGTACTCGGCGAGCTTCTTCGGGAGCGGCTCGTCCGGGGCCAGGCCCAGGCGTTCGCGCAACCCGGCCCAGGCCTGCTCCTGCACCACCTGCTCGCGGGTCTTCCCGGCGGGCACCTGGTATTCGGGCATGTGGTAGTCGCCCGTGTCGATGCCCAGCTCGAGGTTGCAGCGCTCGGCCAGCTCGAGGGTGTTCGTGACGGCCGAGGGGTGATCGCGGAAGACCTCCGCCATCTCGTCCCCGTCCTTCACGTAGAAGCCCTGACCGTCGAACTTGAAGCGGTCGGGGTTGTCGAGGTTGGTGGCGGTGCCGATGCAGAGCAGCGCATCGTGGTGCTCGTGATCACAGGCCTCGAGGTAGTGGGCGTCGTTGGTCGCCAGCAGCGGCAACTTCATGTCGACGGCCATCTTCGTGAGCTCGGCGTTCACCGTGTCCTGCAGCCCGATGCCGTGGCGCTGCATCTCGAGGTAGTAGCGATCGGGGAAGATCCGCGAGAACTCCTCGACCAGCTGCCAGGCGGTGTCGACCTGTCCACCGGTGATCGCCCGGGAGACCATCGAGGAGAGACATCCCGAGGTCGCGATCAGCCCCTGGCTGTGATCCCGCAGAATGTCCATGTCGATCCGAGGCTTGTAGTAGAAGCCTTCGAGATACCCCTTCGAGACCAGGTAGATCAGGTTCTTGTAGCCGGTCTCGTTCTGCGCGAGCAGCAGCAGGTGGTTGATGGCGTCGTAGCCGCTCTCGTCGCGCTCGCGCTTCTCCTTCTCGAAGCGCGACCCCGAGGCGATGTACACCTCGCAGCCGATGATCGGCTTGACGCCGTTTCGACGGGCGGCTTCATAGAACTCGACGGCCCCGAAGAGGTTGCCGTGATCGGTGAGGCCCACCGCGGGCATGCTCAAGGCCTTCGCGCGCTCGAAGAGCGGGTCGATCTTGATGGCGCCGTCGAGCAGCGAGTACTGGCTGTGCAGGTGCAGATGGACGAACGGCCGGGGCACCCCCTCCCCCTTCCCTTCTCAGTCTTTGGAACCCAGCGCGCCCATCGCGCGCTGTCGAGAGACGCCCGCCCGACGCCCCGTGTGAACGGCTATTCCCACTCGATGGTGGCCGGGGGCTTCGACGAAATGTCGTAGACCACCCGGTTCACGCCCTTGACCTCGTTGATGATGCGCGTCCCGAAGGCCTGGAGCACCTCCTGGGGCAACGGCGACCAGTCGGCCGTCATCGCATCGACGGATGAGACACAGCGCACGGCGATGGCGTTCTCGTAGGTACGCTCGTCGCCCATCACGCCCACGCTCTGTACCGGCAGGAACACGGCGAAGGCCTGCCACAGCGAGTCGTAGAGCCCCGCCCGGCGGATCTCCTCGACGACGATCGCGTCGGCGCGGCGCAGCACGTCGAGCCGCTCGCGCGTGATCTCGCCCACCACCCGGATCGCCAGACCGGGGCCCGGGAACGGATGGCGACCGATCAGCGCTTCCGGGAGCCCGAGGGTGCGCCCGACCTCGCGGACCTCGTCCTTGAAGAGCTCGCGGAGCGGCTCCACCAGGTCGAGCGCCATGCGCTCGGGAAGCCCGCCCACGTTGTGGTGGGTCTTGATCGTCGCGGAGGGCCCGCGCACGGAGACGCTCTCGATCACGTCGGGATAGAGCGTGCCCTGCACGAGGAAGCCGACCTCTCCGAGCTTCTTCGCCTCTTCCTCGAACACCTCGATGAAGGTGTGGCCGATGATCCGCCGCTTCTTCTCGGGATCGGCGATGCCCGAGAGGCGATCCAGGAACCGGTCCTCGGCGCGCACGGTGATCATCGGGATGTGGAGGTGGGCGCGGAAGAGATCCTCGACCTCTTCGCGTTCGTTCAGCCGCAAGAGGCCATTGTCGACGAACAGGCAGGTGAGCTGGTCGCCGATGTCCTTGTGCACGAGGGCCGCGGCGACCGACGAGTCGACGCCGCCCGACAAGCCGCACACGACCTGCCTGTCGCCGACCTGGGCGCGGATCCGTTCGACGGCCTCGTCGATGAACGCCTCCATGGTCCAGCTGCCGGTGCAGCCGCAGATGCGCTTCGCGAAGTTCTCGAGGATCTGGCCGCCGCCTTCCGAGTGGACGACCTCCGGATGGAACTGCAGCCCCCAGATGCGCTTCTCGGGATGGCGGACCGCGGCGAAGGGCGAGTTCTCGCTGGTCGCCGAGACCACGAAGCCCTCGGGCAGGCGCAGCACGCGGTCGCCGTGGCTCATCCAGACGACGCGCTCGGCGCCCCCCGGCAGATCGGCGAGCAGCGGGTCCTCGGACTCGCACTTGAGGAGCGCGCGGCCGTACTCGCGGTCTTCTGCGGGCTCGACCACTCCGCCCATGCGAGCGGCCAGGAGCTGCAGGCCGTAGCAGATGCCGAGCACCGGCCGATCCATCGCCAGGATCGCCAGGTCGAGGTCGGGCGCGCCGTCGTCGAGCACGCTAGACGGACCGCCCGACAGGATGATCCCGGCCGGATCGAAGGCCCGCACCTCTTCGAGCGAGATGTCGTAGGGATGGATCTCGCAGTACACGTGGAACTCGCGCAGACGTCGCGCGATCAGCTGGGTGTACTGGGAGCCGAAGTCGAGGATCAGCAGACGATCGCGGGCAGCGGACGCGTCGCCAGGGGGAGCGGTGGTCACCGGAGTTCCTGCGCTGGGGAGGTCCCAACGGCCCCGCGTCGCCGACCGCGGAGTGGCGCTCGGTGTCGAGGGGTGCTGGCTGTGGTTCGTGGGTTGGGGGGAAACGAGACAGTAGAGCGTCGGCCGAAGGGCCGTCGACTACTCGATGCGGTAGTTCGGCGCCTCTTTGGTGATGATGACGTCGTGGACGTGGCTCTCGTTGAGGCCGGCGCCCGAGATGCGCACGAAGCGGGCCTGGGAGCGCAGAGCGCCGAGATTCGCCGCTCCGACGTAGCCCATGCCCGAGCGGAGCCCGCCGACCAGCTGATGGATGTTGCTGGTGAGGCTGCCGCGGTAGGGAATCCGACCCTCGATGCCCTCGGGCACCAGTTTGCTGGCCTCGGTCACCTCGCTCTGGAAGTAGCGGTCGGCGCTACCGGCGGTCATCGCGCCGATCGAACCCATTCCCCGATAGACCTTGTAGGAGCGGCCCTGGTAGAGGACCACCTCGCCCGGAGCCTCGTCGGTGCCGGCGAACAGGGAGCCGATCATGACGGCCGAGGCGCCGGCGGCCAGCGCCTTCACCACGTCGCCCGAGAACTTCACGCCCCCGTCGGCGATCACCGGGATGTCGGCTCGCCGGGCCACCTGGGCGGCGTCGAGCACCGCGGTGAACTGGGGTACGCCGACGCCCGCGATGATCCGGGTCGTGCAGATCGAGCCGGGGCCCACCCCGATCTTCACTGCGGACACGCCTGCCTTCACCAATGCCTCAGTGCCTTCCGCGGTGGCGACGTTCCCACCGACCAGGGGCAGTTCGGGGAAGGTCCGGCGCAGCTCGGCGACCGTCTCGAGCACGCCCTTCGAGTGGCCGTGGGCGGTGTCCACGACGACGACGTCCACGCCGGCATCGATCAGGGCCTGGGTGCGCTCGGCGGTGTCTCCGCCGACTCCCACCGCGGCTCCGCAGCGCAGGCGGCCCCAGGCGTCCTTCGAGGCGGCCGGGAAGCGCTCGCTCTTCTCGATGTCCTTGATCGTGATGAGCCCGCGGAGCATGCCCTGCTCGTCCACGACCAGGAGCTTCTCGATCCGGTGGGCGTGGAGGAGCTCCTTTGCCTTCTCGAGGCCCGTCCCCGGCGGCACCGTGACGAGCCCCTCGCGGGTCATGAACTGGGAGATCTCCTGGTGCGTGTCGCGCACGAAACGCAGGTCGCGATTCGTGAGGATGCCGACCGCCTTGCCGTCGCGGGTGATCGGAACGCCCGAGATCTTGTAACGGGCCATCACCTCGAGGGCTTCGTGGATGCGCTGCTCGGGCCGCATCGTGATCGGGTCGACGATCATCCCGGCTTCCGAGCGCTTCACCTTGTCGACTTCCGCGGCCTGGGCCGGGATGGACAGGTTCTTGTGGACGATCCCGATGCCGCCGTTCTGCGCCAGGCAAATCGCCGTTTCGTGCTCGGTGATCGTGTCCATCGCCGCCGAGACGAGCGGTGTGTTCAGGGTGATCTCGGGGGTGAGCCGGGTTTGAATGTCCACGCCGTCGGGGAGCACTTCGCTGGCTCCCGGTACGAGCAGGACGTCGTCGAAGGTCAGACCTTCGCGGATCCGACTACTCGGGGAATCGTCGCGCTCCAAGACTCCGTCTCGCCCGTCCGTCATATGCACGTCACCCGTCCGACCGTAGGATCACGCCAGCGACGCCCGGGGCGCGGCACTCCCACCGGGGCCCCTTGGGCAGGATGCACGAACCCCGGCGGCTTGCCGCAATCTTGCGCGTTCGCCGTCGCGTCCCGGTTTTGGTGGTGGCTTCCCGTCCCCTGCGCTGTGCCTGGGTTGCGCTGGACTGTGGATCGCCGTGGCCCTCGAAGAGGGTCGCTCTCGCCCCCGGGAGCTTTTGCCAAGACTACGCGGAGGGGCCTGGGAGGTCAACCGATCGGGCGCCGGGGCGACTGCTCGAAGCAGTAGAAGCTCGAATTCGTGAAGCCGTTGTTCTGGTCGCGCTCGGTCCAGCCCGAGTCGCTGAGACCTGTCAGCCCGCGAATGCCACGCGCGTCATGCCAGCCGCCTTCGGCCGCCGGACCGGCTCACCCAAGCGGCGCCGAGGAGAACGGCCGCCACGCTCACCCACGCCGCGACGCGACCGACCGGTACGGCGAGGGCGCTCGGCGCCGAAGCCGCGCTGGTGGGATCGGTGCCGACCTGGATCTCGAAGCGGTCGCGGTAGAAGTCGCCATCTGTATCCGCGAGCACCGAGCTCGTTCCGGGGTCGCTCGCGGACACGAAGAGACCGGTGTTGCGCTCGATCGCATCGGCCAGACGATCGCCGTCGTCGTCGTCATCGAGCCACGACGGGATCCCGTCTCCGTCTACGTCGTGGTTCGGGAAGCCCCCGAGCGCCAGGGGCCAGAAGCCGGGCGCGAGGGTGTCGAGGCCGCCCGCCGCGCGCGAGAACCCGACGGCATCGGCCTGGCCGACCGACACCGACCCGCCCGAGAAGCGCGGACCCGAGGCAGTCAGCGCGCCGCTCGCAAGACTCGCCTCATGCGCGCCACGCAGCGTGTAGCTCGGGCTCGTCAGATCCCCGGCCTGGGCCGAAGCCGCGATCCCCAGGCAGAAGGCCCCAGCAGCCACCCCGCGGATCCAATGCCCACGAAAACCGACCATGCGCCACCTCGTCCACGAGATGGTGCGCCCCGGCCCAGCCCCGGGTCAAGAACCGCGCGGTGTTGCCTAGGGGAGCAGCCGCCCCAGCAGCTCGCGCAGGGCCTTGGACGTGCCCCCGCCTTCTTCGTCGCGGGCCTGGACGACGTGCCGGTCATCGAGCAGCCCGACGCGCTCGCAGAGCTGGTCGACGGTCGCTGGGTCCTTCTCGTCGAGCAGCAGGTGGAAGCTGCGCGCGCGTGGCGCGCCGCCGAAGACCTCGACCGCCTCCCGGAGCGCATCGAGCGATGTCTCGAGGCCGGCGCCGTGGACGAACACGGTGGCGAGCGCCCCGTGCTGGGCGATCGGCCAGACCGCCGCGAAGTCGCTCGAAGCAGGTACCTCGAAGAACTCGATCGCGACGTCACCATCGACGGGCACCCGCAGCAGCGGCCGTACGCCCGGTTCCGAACTCAACTCGGCCGGCTCCACGCCCGGCAACCCGCCGAGCGCCCGATGGAAGCTCGCCCGCGCTTCGGCATGCGCCGCGACCACGGCCACCTTCGCGTCCAGGGGCGCCGCGTCGCGAGAGCGTCCCTGCTCGAGCCAGTCGCGCAGACGCGACGCCAGCGCCGGCGCGAACAGTCCCCCGGCCGGCGCTTCGGGGCGCGCAGGCTCCGCGCGGATCTCCACCATCCCGCGTCGCGCCAGGGTCTGCAGGGTGCGCAGGACCTGATAGTCGGGGAAGCGGCTGCCGTCGAGCACGTCCTGGACGCGATCCGAGAGGTCGAGGAGCAGGAGCACTTCCTGGGTGAGCGGGTGCAACACGTTCGGCAGGGACGAGCGCGAGACCTTCATCGCCACGCGCGCCTGGGGATCCGGAAGCTCCGCGGCCTCCCGCTCCCACTCGCGCTGCTGCCGACGCCACTCGCGGACCACCGCCCGGGTGGGTCGCTCGATGCCGACACCTTCGTCGTGGCCCTCTTCCCGGAACGCGAAGGAGCCTCGCCGCCAGCTGAGCAGGCGGTAGAGCGCCTTCTCGCCCGACACGGCACCCGTGCGCGCCTCGACGACGTTGCCGCCGCGCAGGAACACACGCCCCGTCTCGGCGCGACGTCCGCCGCCCTTCCGGAGCTCGACGATGCCGGTCTTGCGGTTCACCTGGAAGAGCTCGATCAGCTCGGCGAGGGAGACCTGGTTGAGCTTCCCCTCGACGCCCGGCGTCTCCTCGACGGGGGCTGCCACCGGCTCGGGCTTGCGCTTCTCGAGCAGCGCCCCGATGAAGTGGGCGAGCGTCTCGGGATCGGCGTGGCTGGGCATGCGCGGACTGTCTGTGGTCGTGTCCTCGCCGGGCTCGCCTTCCCCGACGAAGAGGATGCCCATGCCCTGGGTGTGCGGATTCGCCTGCAGGATGTCGGCGAGCCGCGCCCCATCGATCAGGGGCAGCCCCAGCTCCACCACCATCGCGCGCGGCTTCTCGCTGAGCGCGTACTCGAGCGCCGCAGCGCCGTGCGCCACGAGGTTCGCTTCGATCGCATGGCTCTGGCATGCCGCGGCGATGCGGCGCCCGCGCTGGATATCGCTGTCCGCGATGAGGACGGTTTCGTTCACGTGTGGCTCCGTGGCCTAGACGAGCTGGGGCGTATCCAGCTCGCGCTGCATTCGGAAGGCGAGTTCCTCGGCAAGGGCGCGATCACTCGAGTGGAAGAGACGGACGCCGTCTCCCTCGGCCTCCGGCGCGGCCACCCAGACGTAGGAGCCGCTGTCGCCAAAGAGCACGGCGAACGCCGGGCAATCCGGCAGACGGTCGCTCGGCACCCAGACGATGCCTTCGTCGGAGACGCCGGTCTTCGGTCCGTTGCCGAGCACCACGAGCTCGGTGCCGCTCTGGCAGTCACGGCGGAGCTGCAGGCCTTCGCCCAGCGCTTCGGTGAAGGTGTCGCCGGCGTGACAGAAGAACAGGTTGCGCTCGCGGGGGCGCCGGCCGGTCTCGGAGATGGCGAACGACAGCAGCGACTCGGCGCTTCCCAGGGCCTCGGTCTTGCCCGAGGCAAGGAGTGTCTCCAGCGCCTCGGCGAGGGGCTGGATCGCGAGGTCGGATTCGCGGCTGCGTCCCTGACGCTCCTCATCGACCCGGGCATCGAGGACCCGCTGCAGGGATTCCAGCTGGCTCGCATCGCCCGGGTAGCTGACGCAGCCCAGGTACACCTCGGGCCGCACGTCGGCCTGAACCCCGGCGAGGGGCTCGCCCTGCTCCAGCGCGACGCGGGTCCGCTGCTTGAAGGTGGCGGCGCCGATCGCGTCGCTCTCGGCGAGCATCACGAGGAACTGCCCGTCGCTCTCGGTGGCGAGGATGTCGGTGGCGCGGAGCAACCGGCCCAGATAGCGGATCAATGTGCCGTGCCAGTGACGGAAGGCGTTGGCGTCGAGTCGCTCGCGCAGCCCGTCCACGGGCTCGACCGCCACCTTCATCAGGCCAAAGCTGCGCCCGAAGCGGTTCGCCTTCTCGATCTCGTTCCGGACGACGTCCTGGAGGTACTCGAGGTGATACGCGCGGGTCTCCGGGTCCTGGAGCGTCCGCCGCTCGAGCCGCGCGAAGCGCTCGGCGTTGGCGAAGGCGACGCTGCAGAGCTGGATCAGCCGCTCGGCGCAGGCGCCGTCGATCTCGTCGAAGGACTCGCCACCGAGCTTGTCGGTCAGACGAATCACCGCCCGCAGCGCGCCGGCGCGGCGCATCGCCACCACCAGGGCCGGCCGCGGCAGACCACGCGGGTCGTGCCAATCGACCCGCACCGACTGGACGCTCGGATCGCTGAGCGCGCTCGGCAGCTCTCGATCGGCGAGCACGGGGCGCTCCTCGTCGACCCGGACCAGGCCCTGGGCCGCGACCATGCGGAAGTCGCCCGAGCCTTCTTCGGCGGCCCACAGCACGCCGCCCTGCGCTCCGGTCTCGTCGCAGAGGGCGGCGAGGGTGCGTTGGGCCAGGGTGTCGAGCGAGAGACAGGAGAACAGGGCGAGCGCACGCTCGTAGAGCGAGCGTTCGCCCATGTACTCGATGTTCTCGGCCAGCAGTCGATCGCGCTCCTGCTGGAGCTGGGACTTCTGGAGAATCGCTTCGAGACAGGCGGCGAGCGTGTCGCGATCGAAGGGCTTGAGCAGGTAGTCCGTGGCGCCGCCCTTCATCGCGTCGACGGCGCTCTTCACGTCGATCACACCGGTGACGACGACGATGGGCTGCTCGGGATCCTGCGCCTTGATCTGAGCGACGAGGTCGCGGCCGGAAACGCCGGGCATGACGAGGTCGGTGACCACGACGTCGAAGCGGTCCGCCGCGAGACAGTCGAGGGCCTCCTGGGCGCTCGACGCCGTCTGGACGTCGTACCCCTCTTCCGTCAGCAGCCCCTCGAGGAGCTCGCGGAAGTAGCGCTGGTCGTCGACTGCGAGAACCCGACCCTTGCCCATGCTCCCCCCTGAGAGCGCGGCGAGATCGGGAAACCCCTAGACGCGCGCGCTCTGCCTGGGCTCATCGGCGCATTGCGGGTTCGGCACAAGGCCCATCCTGCCCTCGAAGCGCCGCGGCGGGCCGCAGGGCTCCCCGATCAGCGAATGGGGCGTCGCCTCCACCACGGCCACCGGCAGCCGGTCGCCCGGTGCGAGCTCGAGATCCGCTGGCACTGCGAGATTTACCACTCGGTGGTAGGGATCGTGCCCGGTCCACTGGCCTCCGCGCCGACTGGTGCCTTCCACCAGCACCTCGGTCTCGGTGCCGACGCGCGCCCGATGGGCTGCCAACGTGAGGCCGCGCTGCAGGGACTGGAGGCGCTCGAGTCGCTCCTGAGCAACCTCGGGGGGCACCGGGTCCGACAGGGTGGCGGCCGCGGTCTCGGGGCGCGGCGAGTACTTGAACGAGAAGGCGTCGACGAACGCGGACTCTTCGACGACCGCCAGCGTGGCCTCGAAGTCGGCGTCGGTCTCGCCGGGGAAGCCGACGATGAGATCGGTCGTAAGCACGAGGTCCGAGCGGGTCGCGCGCAGGTCGCGCACGATCGCGCGGTACTCGTCGGCGGTGTAGCGCCGCCGCATGCGTTCGAGCACCGCGTCCGATCCGCTCTGAAGCGGGAGGTGCACGTGGGGGCAGAGATTCGGCAGCGTCGCGTGCGCACGGATCAGATCGTCGTCGAAGAAGCGCGGGTGGGGGCTCGTGTAGCGGATCCGCTCCAGCCCGGGGATCGACGACAAGCGCTCGAGCAAGTGCGTGAAGCTCTCGGTGCCCGCCTGGGGGGCCTTGCCGCGACGCACGTCGTGGCGCCCGTAGGCGTTGACGGTCTGACCGAGCAGGGTCACCTCGCGCACTCCCTGATCGACGAGGACGCGCACCTCCGACGCGATCGCCTCCGCCGGCCGACTGATCTCTCGGCCGCGGGTGTTCGGCACCACACAAAACGTGCAGAACATGTCGCAGCCTTCCATCACGGTGACGAAGGAGCGACCGGGTGTCGTCGGCGCGAGGTCGGGGTGTCGCTCGGGGAGCGCGAAGCGATCCGGCGACCGGTCTTCCTCGGTGGCCGCGCGACGGCCCCCGGTCTCGGCCGCAGCGACCAGCTCGGGAACCCAGCGCAGGTTGTGGGTTCCGTAGACGAAGTCGATCTGGCGGAAGCGACGCAGCAGGGAGTCGCCCTCTTGTTGCGCGACGCACCCGGCGATTCCCAGGATGCGGCCGGCCCGCTCTTCCTTCCACGCCCGGAGCCGACCGAGGTCGGTGTAGAGACGGTGCTCCGCCTTCTCGCGAATCGAACACGTGTTCACGATCAGGACATCCGCCTCATCGGCGTCGTCGCTGGCGCGATAGCCCGCGTGTGTGAGCAGGTTCGCCACTTTCTCCGAGTCGTGGACGTTCATCTGGCACCCGTAGGTGCGAAGATGGAAGCGGCGCGGCGGGTTCATGGACTGGGTCATGATGCGGTGGACCGGAGAAACTCGGCGGACGAGGCGGGCACCCTACCCGACGCTCGGCGGGGCGTCTGCGGCAGGGCGGGCCCGCAGCTCATGTATCGTGTGCACTTCAGACCGCAGTGATCCAATTTTGCTGACCTTTTTCGAACACTGATTTTCCGAGTTCGGAGCGCTGACCGGCGCCCGTTCCAATGGAGAAATAGCGTTTGACAACTGCTGTGCTTCCCATCACAATGCCTCCCATAGACGGGTACCCCCCGTTTTGTGGAGAGGCGGTGGATCTGGCATTTCTACCCGAAATGTCCAACCTCTCACCCCCCATCATCCATCCACCGCCCTCCCCCTCTCGAAACGCCCCGCTGGAACCCCTCCAGCGGGGCGTTTTCTTTGTGCTCACCTCTCCAGCAAGAGATCAAGGGACGCCCCGAAGATCCTGTTTCTGCGGAGGTTCTGCGCTCGCTACCCCTTGACGCAAATCACCTGACGAAGCGCGTGCACGACCTCGACGAGGTCGCGCTGGGCCTCCATGACGGCCTCGATCGGCTTGTACGCCCGCGGCGTTTCGTCGAGGACGCCGCGATCGGTCCGGCACTCGACGCCCTCCGTCGCGCGGCGGTGATCCGCGAGACTGAAACGTCGTCGCGCGTCGCCGCGAGAGAGCACGCGCCCGGCCCCGTGACTGCAGCTCTCGAAGCTCTGCGGCTCGCCCTTTCCGCGCACGATGTAGGAGCGCGCCCCCATGCTGCCGGGGATGATGCCGAGGTCGCCCTTCCCCGCCCGGACGGCTCCCTTGCGTGTCACGTAGACGTTCGCGCCGAAGTGATGCTCGCGGGCGACGTAGTTGTGATGACAGTCGATCGCACGCGCGTCCGTCCGGAACGGCGGAAGGGCCTGTCGGAGGACCGTCAGCACCGCCTCGAGCATCAGCTCGCGATTGATGCGGGCGTACTCCTGGGCCCAGCCCAAGGCGGCCAGGTAGGCGTCGAAGAGCTCCGATCCCTCGCGCAGATACGCGAGGTTCTTGTCGGGCAGGCGGATCTGGTGGCGCTCCATCTCGCGCCGGGCCAGGTGGGTGAAGTGGGTGCCGACCCGATTGCCCGCGCCCCGGCTCCCGCTGTGGAGCATCACCCAGACCCGCTCCTCCTCGTCTAGACACACCTCGACGAAGTGGTTGCCCCCGCCGAGCGTGCCGAGCTGCTCGACGGGTCTCCGGTGGGCCACGCGCGGGTAGTCGCGCACGATCTGGGCGTAGCCGTCGCTGAGCCCGCGCCACGCCCGCCCCACGTGGCGCGGCGCGTCCTCCCACTCCCCCACCGCTCGCCGGCCGCTGCCGTGGGGCACCGCGGCTTCGATCTCGCTGCGCAGCGCTCGGAGGTCGTCGGGGAGCCGGTGGGACTCGAGACTGAGACGCTGGGCCACCATGCCGCAGCCGATGTCCACGCCCACGGCCGCGGGCACGATGGCCCCGACCGTGGGCAGGACCGACCCCACGGTCGCCCCGACGCCCGGATGCACGTCGGGCATGACCGCCACGTGCGAGTGCACGAACGGCAGCCGCGCGACCTTCAGGAGCTGGCGCTGAGCGGCGTCCTCGAAGTGGACGCCGCGCGTCCAGGCGCGAATCGGAACCCCCTGCTGGGCGCGGAACTCCTCGTATCGGACTTCGGTATCGCCTGCTCTTCGATCGCCCATCATTTCCCTCGCTTCCCGCCAGGTTGGCGGAGCGCCCGGAGCTCGCGCTTGCCGAGCTGACGCTTGGTGGCCGCGTACACCCGGTTCCGCCGGTACATCGCCGCGGCCCGGTGTCGCAACTCGGTGCGTCGCACCAACCGGATGACCGGCTCGCCCAGCAACAGATCCCGAGCGCTTCGCTGCTCCACTTCTCCTGCGGGGAAGGCCTGGAGGTCGAAGGCGTACCAGACCCCATCGATCTCCTTGAGCACCCGGTCCCGCGCGACCCAGACCAGCCCGTCGTTCCGCGGCGGCGCCCCGCGGCGCTCCCTGGCCCGCACCGGCGCGGCCCGCAGCAGTCCGCTCCGGGG
This sequence comes from Myxococcota bacterium, assembly GCA_039030075.1. Lineage (NCBI taxonomy): Bacteria > Pseudomonadati > Myxococcota > Myxococcota bacterium. Next base: position 39,115 of record JBCCEW010000010.1, read on the forward strand.
ACACACGTAGAACTGCGACCCCCAGCGCCGGCCATCGATCTCCTCGAGCTCGCCCCGCCAGTACGACAGCACGCGACCGTCGTCCGCCTCCTCCACGTGCCGGGCCACGAAGTCCCAGAGGTGGTCGCGAACGTGCTGCTGCACCGCGCTCGTCGGTCGCAAACACTGACTGATCTCCGAGTACACGTCGTCCCAGGGCCGCCCGACCTGCGAGCGGAGGTACCGGACCAAGGGGGCCAGATTCTCGTTCAAGCATTTCGTGCCCCGCCCCGGGCTCATCGGCTCGTGGCGCGGCGCCTGTTCCGGCCGGAGCCGCGCGCGCTGATACCTCTTCCCTCGCTTGAGGCGAGGGTGACTTCCAGCCCGCGGGCGTCCGACCAGAACGCGTGCCATGTCCTTTCTCATCGCGCTTCCCGTTCCGGCGGCTCCGCCGCCAGCAGCTCGAACACCAACTCGGGCGTTCGCTTGCGATGGATGGCCAGAGCGAGCTGGACCCGCAGGAAGCCCCGCGCCGCCCGAAGCCGCGCGATCACGTTCTCGCGTTCTTCGGGAGCCAGCGGCTCGGGTGCGACGACCCAGACGCGAAGCCTTCGGGTCGTCGGATCGGGCCAGACATCCATCACGTGCAGTTGGTTCAAGCGCTCGTCGCGACACTCGACCCCGATCGCGTGCTCCAGCGCGCGACGCGCCTGGGCGCAGAGCGGCAGGCACTTGGGATCGTCTTCAGCGGCAGCGGCGAGAGCGTCCTCGGGGCTCGCGGCGTCTTCGACGCGCACGTCTCCCCTTCGCCGGGACCTGCGTCCACGGCGCATCGCTTTCGACATGCAAACTCCAGGCGACGCGCGCATGAACCGCGCACGTCGTCACGTTTGGTGACGTATCAGGAGCTCCCGCCTCGGGCGGGACGACAGCCGGATCGGGCTGGTCGCGCTAAACGCGAGCGAAGCGGGAGCGCATCGAGTCCTGCGATCGTGCAGACATGGCGTTTTCTCCCGTGACGCAGAGCTTCGCAGAGTGGCGAAGCGGTTCTCTCTGGGTAGAGAGCGGCGAAACTTAACGCAGAACCGCGTCGCGTCAACGCCGTTCGTGCGCCGCTCGGGTTCTCGCGTACGCAACCGGCGGGTCTAGCTGCAGAGCCCAGCGTGCGAATCCGGAAAGGGAAAAAGGTGGAGTGCCCTAGAGCAGCAGGCCGTCCACGACCTTCGAGAGCTGCCGCAGGTTGCGACACTCCTCGGCGACATCGGTGTACGGCAGGTACTTGTCCATCACGCTGTCGCCGAACCCCCAGGCGCTGGGGTTCTCCGGATTCAGCCAGACGACGTTCTTCGCCTTGTTGTGGATCTCGCGGAGGCACCAGGCGCGCGAGTCGTTGTAGTTGTTCCGAGCGTCGCCCAGGATCAACACGGTCGTCTTGTTGTCGATGGACGACAGGAAGTTCTGCCAGAAGTGGTGGAACGCGTATCCGAAGTTCGAGCGCGTGTAGACGTTGATCACGTCGCCACCCTCGAGGGCTTCCTCGATGGCGTCGTTGATGTCCTTCTCCTGGAAGAGCGGCGTCACCTCGCCCAGCTCGGCCACGAACACGAAGGCGCGGATCTTCGTGAACGACTCCTGGAGTGAGTAGACGAACTGCAGCATGAACCGCGAGACGTTCGCCACCGAGGACGACACGTCGGTCAGGATCACGAGCTTCGGCCGGTCCTTCTTGCGCTGCTTGAACACCAGCTCGAAGGGCGTCCCGCCGTGGGACATGTTGCGCCGCAGGGTCTGGCGCAGATCCAGCTTCCCCTTCTTTAGGCGACGGCGACGGATCGAGAGCACGTTCTTGATCCGCTGGGCGAGGCGCTCGACCACCTCGCGCATCTTGCGGATCTCTTCCTCGGTGAGGTGGTAGAAGCTCTTCTCCAGCAGGGTCTCCCGCCGGAATTTCTCCATGTAGTCGTGGTTCTGCTTCTGGAGCTCGCGCTCGGTGAACGAGCGCACGCTGCGTCGCAGGGCCTCGCCGAGGGCGTCGATCAGATTCCGCAGGGCTTCGAGCTGCTCGGGAGACATCCCCGCCTGCTCCATGGCGTTCGCCAGGTCCTGGAGCTGGTCGCTCGCCCCCTCCATGTCGAGCTGCTCGAGGGTGCGGCGGCTGAAGAAGCCGACCTGCAGGAAGTTCTCGATGCGGTCGATCCCCGCCTGCTCGGCGGCTTGCCGGATCAGGTTCTCGAGTTGGGTGAGGTCCTGGGTGAGCAGCGCCCGGGCGAGCTCGGACATGTCGCCGAGGTCGCCGTCCATGTTCTCGAGCATCTGGGCGATCTGGGCCAGCAGCTGGTCGAGGTCCATGCCGGCTTCGGCCAGGCCACCCCCGGCCTGTCCGAAGGACTCGCGGAGGCTGTCGTAGAAGCCGGACCAGAACAGGTCGAAGAGCTGGTCGTAGGTCGGGACCTCTTCGCCCCGCTTCACCATGGTGGAGCGCAGCGCGTCCTTGAAGATCTCGCGGTCGTCGATCGAGAGCTCGTCCAGCGCCGAGAACGCATCGAGCGCTTCTGCGGTCGAGACGCGGATCCCGCTCTTCCGGAGGATGTTCGTGAACTCGAGGATGCGGTCTTGCACGACTTCGCTCACAGGGCGGCCGGCGTCACCGGCCGCTCGTGGTGTCGACGCCCCGCGCTACGGGCCGCGATGGCCCCGAGGCGCCAGGGAGATCAGTGGAGGGCGCCTTTCTTCGTGGCCGCCGGCTCGGGAGCCGGCGCTGCGGCGGGCTGTGCCGCCCGCGCCTCGCCCGCCTTCTTCTGCAGGAGCTTGTCGAGCTCGGCCTGGGCCTTCCGAACGTCGCCCTCGTACTTGAGGATCACGTTGAAGGTCTGGTTCACCAGCTCCTCGTCGAGATTCTGGGCGTTGAGCGCCAACAGCGCCCGGGCCCAATCGAGGGTCTCGCTGATCGACGGCGTCTTCTTCAGGTCGAGCTCGCGGAGGCGGTGCATCATGCCCACGAGGTCTTCCACGAGGCCGCCCGCCGCGTCCGGCACCTTGGTCTCGAGGATGCGCTTCTCGAGCTCCTCGCTCGGGAAGTCGATGAACAGGTGCAGGCAGCGTCGCTTCAGCGCGTCGCTCATCTCGCGCGCGTTGTTCGAGGTGAGGAACACGAGCGGCTTGCGCTTCGCCTCGACCGTCCCGAGCTCCGGCACCGTGACCTGGAAGTCCGAGAGCACCTCGAGCAGGAACGCCTCGAACTCGGGGTCGGCCTTGTCGACCTCGTCGATCAGGAGCAGCACGGGTTCGTCGGACGTGATCGCCTGCATCAGGGGGCGAGGTACGATGAAGTTGTCCGAGAAGAAGACGCTGTCTTCCTTCCCGACCCGCTCGGCCGCATCGCGGAGAGAAGAAGCTCCGGACATCGCCTCGGTGAACTTCTCCTTGAGGATCTGGGTGTAGAGCAGCTGCTTCGAGTACTCCCACTCGTACAGCGCCTTCGCCTCATCCAGACCTTCGTAGCACTGCAAGCGGATCAGCGTCCGGCCCGTGGCTTCCGCCACCACCTTCGCGAGCTCCGTCTTGCCGACGCCCGCCGGACCTTCGACGAGGACGGGCTTCTCCAGCTTGTCGGCGAGGAAGACGACCGTCCCGATCTGCTTGTCCCCGATGTAGTCCTGGGCCTCCAGCTTCTCGAGGACCTGATCAACCGATTCGAACATGGACATCTCTCTCTGGATTCCGCGGCGCGCACGAGCGCTGCAGGCCGCGGCGGGTCTCCGGTGGGGCTCAGCGACTGAGCCGTAGGACGTGACCCATCTTCTCTTTCTTGGTGCGGAGGTACTCGAGATTCTTCTCGTTGGGCTCGATCTCGAGGGGCACCCGGTCGACGATGGAAAGGCCGTAGCCTTCGATCCCGGCGCGCTTGCCCGGGTTGTTCGTGATCATGCGCATCTCGCGCACGCCGAGATCCACCAGGATCTGGGCGCCGACGCCGTAGTCGCGCATGTCGGCGGGAAAACCGAGGCGCTCGTTCGCCTGCACGGTGTCGAGGCCTTCCTCGTCCTGCAGGTGGTAGGCGCGAATCTTGTTCTTGAGGCCGATGCCGCGGCCCTCCTGGCGCATGTAGAGCAGGATGCCCTTCCCCTCGCGTTCGATCATCGCGAGGGAGGCATGGAGCTGCTCACCGCAATCGCAGCGCATCGAGCCGAAGGCGTCGCCGGTCAGGCACTCGCTGTGGACCCGGACGAGTACGGGCGCATCCCCGTCGATGTCGCCCTTCACCAGCGCCATGTGATCGATGCCGTCGATCTCGTTCTCGTAGACGATGCACTCGAAGTCGCCGCCCGCGCGGGTGGGCATCACCGACACGGCCGCGCGACGCACCAGCTTCTCCTTACGGAGGCGGTACTGGATCATGTCGGCGATGGTCACGATCTTGATGTCGTGCCGCTTCCCGAACTCGATCAAGTCGGGCATGCGCGCCATGGTGCCGTCGTCGTTCATGATCTCGCAGATCACGCCCGACGGGTTCAGTCCCGCCATGCGCGCGAGATCGACGGACCCCTCGGTCTGGCCGGCGCGGCGCAGCACACCGCCGGTGCGGGCCCGCAGCGGGAAGATGTGACCCGGCCGCGCGATGTCGGTGGGCCGGGCGTCGGGGGCGATGGCCGTGAGCACGGTCTGCGCCCGGTCGGCGGCCGAGATGCCCGTGGTCACGCCCTCGCGCGCCTCGATCGAGACGGTGAAAGCGGTGCCGTACCCCGAGGTGTTCTCCCAGTCGGGCACCATCATCCCGATCTGCAGCTGGTCGAGCTGCTGCTCGGTCATCGAGAGGCAGATCAGCCCGCGCCCGTACTTGGCCATGAAGTTGATGGCCTCGGGAGTGACCTTTTCGGCCGCGATGGTGAGGTCGCCCTCGTTCTCGCGATCGGCGTCATCGACGAGGATGACGAACTTTCCCTGCTTCAAATCCGCAATCGCTGCGTCGACCGACGCGATGGCAACCCGGATCTCCTCCGGGGTCTGGGTCGAGGCAGGGCTGGAATCTTGCGTCATAGGGGGCCACCTCCCGTCCGGACCGGTGGGTTCCGGCGGGCGCGCTGGGGCTCATGGGCGGAACCCAGCCACCCTATCAGTGGCCCTGAGGGGTGTCAAACCGCCGTCCCCGCGGGCTTTTTCCATTCCACCGCCCCGGGAGAAAAGGCGTCTTCAGGAACTCTCGCTGACGCGCTCCGAGTCACGCGCCCGCCGACGGGATCCTCCGGCGAACTCGAGCGCAGCCGGCCACGGGCCGCCGAACGCCGACCGATCGCTTCGGATCGACCCAGGTGGCGAGCCTCGCAGCCCGCCCAGGCCGGCGAGCCATTCGCCGGAGGACCCGTCGAAGGGCAAGTCCTTCGAACGGCGCCCTGTTCGAGGAGCAAGCTCTTCGTCCACGCAGCGCCGCTTCCGGCGCGATCGCGACTACGAGAAGTTGCTGAAGACGCCCTTCAGGAAGTCTTCTTCGCCCACACCAAACTTCGCGGCGAAGTCATGGCGCTCGTCGATCGAGCGGTAGAGCTGGCGGAGCAGCTCACGGAAGGTCTCGCGCACGCCCTCGCCCTTCGTAGCCACCGCCGGGAAGGTGGGCATGTCGCCCCAGGCTTCCTTGATCTCGTCGAGGGGCTTCACGTCCTGGAGGTCGCGCTTGTTGAACTGGATCACCTTCGGGATCGCGTCGAAGTCGATCCCGTTGCTCTTGAGGTTGGCTTCCATGTCGCGCCAGGAGTAGGCGTTGGCGGAAGCGCTCGAGCGCTGGGAATCGGCGATGAAGACGACGGCGTCCGCCCCCGAGAGGACCACCTTGCGGGTGGACTTGTGCATCACCTGGCCGGGCACGGTGAAGAGCTTCAGCTTCACCGAGAAGCCGTTGCTGGTACCGAACTCGACCGGCAGGAAGTCGAAATAGAGGGTCCGGTCGCCCGTGGTGTCGAGGGTGACCATCTTGCCCCGCGACCCGCTGTCGACCAGCTGGTGGAGCATCTGCAGATTCGTCGTCTTGCCGGAAAGCGCGGGGCCGTAATAGACCACCTTCACGACGATCTCGCGCTCGGACATGTTGATCTGGACCATGCGCTGCTCGAACCCCTCAGGAGACGACAGGTGCTGCAGGGGGTCATCGGCCACTCGCTCCCCCGAATGAAGGGCGCGGGCCACGGACCCCTCGCTTTCGCCGAGATTCAGCCGTCCGCGTTCGCGTCGGAGCGGAACACTTCCAGCAGAGTGCGCGCGGCGCGGGCCGGGGTCGTCTGCTGACGCTCCACATCGGCTTCCAGGGCCGCGATCCGGTGTGCCACCCCGGGGTGGCTGCGGAAGGCACGCTGGAGGCCCTCCTGGACCAGGCTCCACATCCAGGCCCGGTTCTGCTCCCGGCGACGCTCGTCGGCCTCGCCGCTCTCGGTGAGCGCCGCGCGCTGGTCCAGGACCATCTGCCACACGTCCCCCACGCCGGCGCCGGTCAGGCTGCTGACCTTCACCACCGGGGGGCGCCAGTTCGGCGAGAGCGAGCGCAACAGCCCCAGCGCGCGCTCGTGCTCGAGCCGGGCACGCTCGGCCAGCTCCTCGGCGGCACCGTCGGCCTTGTTCACGACGAGGCCGTCTGCGAGCTCGAGAACCCCCTTCTTGATGCCCTGGAGCTCGTCGCCCGAACCCGGCTGCAAGAGCACCAGGAAGAAGTCGACCATGCCTGCCACGGTGACCTCGGACTGGCCGATCCCGACCGTCTCCACGATCACGACGTCGTAGCCGGCGGCTTCGCACACCAACATCGATTCGCGGGTGCGCTGGGCAACGCCACCCAGCGAGCCGCCCGACGGCGACGGCCGGATGAACGCCTCGCCACGCTGGGCCAGGCGCTCCATGCGCGTCTTGTCGCCCAGGATGCTGCCGCCCGTCACCGGACTGCTGGGATCGACGGCCAGCACGGCGACGCGCAGCCCCTTGTCGATCAGGGCGAGGCCGAGGGCCTCGATGAAGGTGCTCTTGCCGACACCGGGCGGACCGGTGATCCCGAGCCGCACCGACCCCCCGGTGTGCGCGACCAGCGCGTCGAGCACGCCCTGCCCCTCGGCAGCGCGATCATCCCGCGTGCTCTCGAGCAGCGTGATCGTCTGGGCCAGCGCCCGGCGGTCGCCCGCGCGGATCGCCCCGGCCACCTCCTGCGGATCGCTCATCCGCGGTCTCGGAGCACCTGCAGCACCTCGCGCGCGGCCTTCGGCACCGGCGTGCCCGGACCGAACACCGCGGCCACGCCGCTCTCGCGCAGGAAGTCGTAGTCGCGCGGCGGGATGATGCCGCCGACGATCGTGGCGACCCCGCTCGCTCCCTGGGCCTTCAACTCTTCCACCAACTCGGGCACGAGCGTCTTGTGGCCCGCGGCCTGGCTCGACACGCCCACCACGTGGACGTCGTTGTCGATGGCCTGGCGCGCGGCCTCGGCCGGCGTCTGGAAGAGCGGCCCGACGTCGACGTCGAAACCGAGGTCGGCGAAGGCCGTCGCGATCACCTTCATGCCGCGGTCGTGGCCGTCCTGTCCGAGCTTCACGACGAGCATCCGCGGGCGTCGGCCCTCGCTCTCGGCGAAGTCCTTCACATCGCTCTGTACCTGCTCGAAATCCGAATCACCCTGATAGCTTGCGCTGTACACCCCAGAAACGGCTTTCACTTCGGCACGGTGCCGCGTGTAGACGTCTTCGAGGGCCTGGGAGATCTCGCCCACCGTGCAGCGCGCGCGCGCCGCGGTCACCGCGGCTTCCAGGAGATTGCCCTCGCCGCTCTTCGCCAGCCGGCGCAGCTCGTCGAGGCAGGCCTCGGCCGCAACAGCGTCGCGGCTGGCGCGGATCTGCCCCAGGCGCTCCACCTGGCTGTCCCGCACCGCCGAGTTGTCGATGTCGCGGACGTCGAGGTCCACCTCTTCCGGCGGCGGGTACTTGTTCACGCCGACGATCACGTCCTCGCCGCTGTCGATGCGCGCCTGGCGGCGGGTCGCCGCCTCTTCGATCCGCAGCTTCGGCATGCCGGCGACGATCGCCTGGGTCATGCCGCCGAGCTCCTCGACCTCGTCGATCAGCACGTTCGCGGCGTGGTAGACGCTCTCGGTGAGGGACTCCATGAAGTAGGAGCCGCCCCAGGGATCGACCACGGCCGGGATCCCACTCTCCTCCTGCAGGATCAACTGGGTGTTGCGCGCGACGCGCGCGGCCTGGTCCGTGGGCAGGCTGACTGCCTCGTCGTAGCCGTTGGTGTGCAGGCTCTGGGTGCCGCCGAACACCGCCGCCATCGCCTCGATGGTCGTGCGGATCACGTTGTTCATCGGGTCCTGCTCGGTGAGGCTCGCGCCCGACGTCTGGCAGTGGGTGCGCAGCATCATCGAGCGGTCCTTCTTCGGCGCGAACTCCTTCTGCATGCGTTCGGCCCAGATCCGGCGGGCGGCGCGCATCTTGGCGATCTCGAGATAGAAGTCCATCCCGATGCACCAGAAGAAGGACAGCCGCCCCGCGAAGGCATCGACGTCGAGGCCCTTCGAGAGAGCCGCGCGCACGTAGTCGAGCCCGTCGGCGATCGTGAAGGCGAGCTCCTGAACGGTCGTCGCCCCGGCTTCCTGCATGTGGTAGCCGCTGATCGAGATCGAGTTGAACTTCGGCATCTCCTTCGCCGTGTACTCGATGATGTCGGCCACGATCCGCATCGAGGGCTCGGGCGGATAGATGTACGTGTTGCGGACCATGAACTCTTTGAGGATGTCGTTCTGGATGGTCCCGGCGAGCTTCTCGTGGGGAACGTTCTGCTCTTCGCCCGCCACGATGAAGCACGCCATCACGGGAAGCACCGCCCCGTTCATCGTCATCGACACGGTGACCTGGTCGAGCGGGATGCTGTCGAAGAGGACCTTCATGTCCTCGACCGAGTCGATCGCGACGCCAGCCTTGCCGACATCGCCGGTCACGCGCGGGTGGTCCGAGTCGTAGCCGCGGTGGGTGGCGAGGTCGAAGGCGACCGAGAGGCCTTGCTGGCCCGCCTCGAGGTTCGCCTTGTAGAAGGCGTTCGACTCTTCGGCGGTGGAGAACCCCGCGTACTGGCGGAGGGTCCACGGCCGGTTCGCGTACATCGTCGCGCGGGGGCCGCGCAGGAACGGAAAGACGCCGGGCAGGGTGTCGGTGTGCGCGAGGTCGTCGAGATCGGCCTCGGTGTACAGGGGCCGGATCTTCAGGCCGTCGGGGGTCTCGCGGATCAGCGTGTCCGGATCGCGGTCGCGGAGGTCCTTCTGAGCGAGGCCTCGCCACTGGTCGAGATCGGCGCGGGGTCGGGTTCCGCTCATGGGTCTGGGGCTCCAGCTGTCGGGGGATCGGGTCCGGGGGGTGAGGAAGGGCCGGGACGGCGGCGAGTCCGAGGAGGCCGCGGGGCGCCCCGCGCTGCCCGGCGGCACCCGCGAAGCGGGACCGGGGCACGAGGCGAAAACGATAGCTGCCCCGGAGGGTTGGGGCACGGCCCGGGAGGAGCCCGCGAGGTTGGCTCCGGGCTCGTCTTCGGGCTTCCCAAGCCGCGACGCCATCGCCGCCACGCTACCGTGCGTCCCGGTGGGAGACCTTCGTCGACGCGGAACCCGGGGAACGCGGAGCTGGCGTGCACCGTTGGCTCTCGCCGCGATCGGCCTCTGGGGCGCCAGCGTGGCGGATGCCGAGTCGCCCCTGGCCGAGTCTGACCGCATCCCTGCCCCGACGGCCCGTCCCGCAGCCCACGACTGGCCCCTCCACGGCCGTGACGCTTCGGAGCAGCGCTTCAGCCCCCTCGATGCGATCAACCGCGAGACCGTCGAACGGCTCGGGCTCGCGTGGACCTTCGAACTCGGTTCGAAGCGCGGGATCGAAGCGACGCCGATCATGGTGGACGGCGTGCTCTACGTGACGAGCACCTGGAGCGTCGTCTTCGCCCTGGACGCCCGCGATGGATCGCTCCTCTGGCGCTTCGATCCGGCGGTCGACCGGGCGAAGGGCCGCGACGCCTGCTGCGACGTCGTGAATCGCGGCGTCGCGGTCTCCCAGGGCCGCGTGTTCGTCGGCGCCCTCGACGGGCGGCTGATCGCGCTGGACGCGAAGAGCGGCGAGAAAGTCTGGGAGACCTGGACCGTCGATCGCACCCTGCCCTACACGATCACCGGCGCCCCTCGCGTCGTGAAGGGGAAGGTGGTGATCGGAAACGGGGGAGCCGAGTTCGGCGTGCGCGGTTACGTGAGCGCCTACGACGCCGAGACCGGGAAGCGCGTGTGGCGCTTCTACACGGTCCCGGCGAGTCACGCGGGACCGCACGAGCACCCGGAACTGGCCGACGCCGCGAAGACCTGGTCCCCCGACTCGCTCTGGGAGACGGGCCTCGGCGGCACGGCCTGGGACTCGATGGCGTACGACCGCGCTCTCGACCTGCTCTACGTCGGCGTCGGCAACGCCTCGGTCTACGAGCGCGAACGGCGCAGCCCGGGCGGCGGCGACAACCTCTTCGTCGCGTCGATCCTCGCCCTGCGCCCCGATACCGGTGAGCTCGTCTGGCACTACCAGACGACGCCCGGCGACTCCTGGGACTACACCGCCACCCAGCACATGATCCTGGCCGATCTCGAACTCGGCGGGCGAACACGCCAGGTGCTGCTTCAGGCCCCAAAGAACGGCTTCTTCTACGTGCTGGATCGAGCGACCGGCGAACTCCTGTCCGCCGAGAACTACGTACCCGTGAGCTGGGCGACCCACGTCGATCTCGAGACGGGCCGACCGAAGGAACGCGCGGCTGCGCTGTGGAGCGAAGGCCGGGCCGTCGTGACGCCCGCCGTACAGGGCGGCCACAGCTGGCACCCGATGAGCTTCCACCCCGAGACCGGGCTCGTCTATCTCCCGGTGCAGAACCTCGCGTACATCTTCGAACCCGATCCCGCGTTCGAATTCCAAACAGGAAGTGGCAGTTTCAACACCGCCGAAGACCTCGCGACGATCATGGCCGAGGTCGAGGGCCACGAACACATGAACCTGGCTTTCTGCGAACCCACCGAGCTGGTGGCTTGGGATCCGCGCCGGCAGCGGGCGGCCTGGCGCCTTCCTTCCCAGGCAGGGGTCCCCGGCGGCACCTTGGCGACGGGTGGCGGGCTCGTCTTCCAGGGAGACGGCGGCGGGTTCTTCCGCGCCTTCGACGCCGTGACCGGCGAGAAGCGCTTCGAGGCCGATGTCGGGACGGGGATCATGGCACCACCGGTGACCTACGCCCTCGACGGCACCCAGTACATCGCGGTGCTCAGCGGCCTCGGGGGCTCCCAGGGCGGACACAACACGACCCTCCGGAACCAGAACCGGGGCCGCGTGCTCGTCTGGGCGCTCGGCGGGAAGGCCCCGGTCCCGCGCGCCCTGCCTCGGCCCACGCCGACCATCGAGGCGCCGAAGCTCGAGGTCTCGTCGAAGCAGCTCGACCGGGGGCGCGCGCGCTACGCGAAACACTGCCTGCGCTGCCACGGCGTCGGAGCCCGTTCCTCCGGGCTCTACCCGGATCTCCGCCACGCGAGCGGAGCGGTCTGGGAATCCTGGGACGACATCGTGCTCCAAGGCACGCGAACCGGAGGCGGCATGGCGTCCTTCTCCGATGTGCTCGACACGGCCGCATCCCACGACATCCGGGCCTATGTCGCGTCGCGCGCCCACGCGTCGCCGAGCCTCGCGCAGCAGGCGACGCGCTGGTTCGCCGAGAACGGCTGCGTGCCGGCCAGCTGGATCGTGGACTAGAACCGAGCTAGAGCGAGCCCGGTCCCCCGCCGCGCGACGCTACATCGAGCGCCGATAGCTCCCGCCCACCTCGAACAGCGCGTTCGTGATCTGCTCGAGGCTCGCGACCTTCACCGTCTCCATCAACTCGGCGAAGACGTTGCCCCCCGAGCGCGCCACGTCCTGCAAACGCGCGAGCGCTGCCGGCGTTCGCTCGGCGTGGCGATTCTGGAAGTCGGCGAGATGGCCGAGCTGGGACCGCTTCTCTTCTTCACTGGAGCGCATCAGGTCGCGCGGCTCGGGCGCGGCTTCGGGCGCCGGGTTCTCGAAGGTGTTGACCCCGATGATCGGGAGCTCGCCCGAGTCCTTGCGCGACTCGTAGTGCATGCTCTCTTCCTGGATCTTGCCGCGCTGGTACAGCGTCTCCATCGCTCCCAGCACGCCGCCGCGCTGTGACAGTCGCTCGAACTCCTGGAGCACCGCCTCCTCGACCAGGTCGGTGAGCGCGTCGATCACATAGGCGCCCTGCAGGTTGTTCTCGTTCTTGGCGAGACCCAGCTCGCGGTTGATGATCAGCTGGATCGCCACTGCGCGCCGCACGCTCTCTTCGGTGGGCGTCGTGACCGCCTCGTCGTAGGCGTTGGTGTGGAGGCTGTTGCACTGGTCCTGGATCGCCGTGAGCGCCTGGAGCGTGGTGCGGATGTCGTTGAAGGCCATCTCCTGGGCGTGCAGCGAGCGACCCGACGTCTGGACGTGATACTTCAGCTTCTGGCTCTGCTCGCTGCCGCCGTAGCGCTCCTGCATCGCGATCGCCCAGATGCGGCGCGCCACGCGACCAATCACGCTGTACTCGGCATCGAGGCCGTTGCTGAAGAAGAACGAGAAGTTCGGCGCGAAGGCGTCGACGTTCATCCCGCGCGCGGCGTAGTACTCGCAATAGGTGAAGCCATTCGCGAGCGTGAACGCGAGCTGGGTGATCGGGTTCGCCCCCGCCTCGGCGATGTGGTAGCCCGAGATCGACACCGAGTAGAAGTTCCGGATGTCGTTCTCGATGAAGTAGGCCTGGACGTCGCCCATCACCTTCAGCGAGAAGTCCGTGGAGAAGATGCAGGTGTTCTGGGCCTGGTCTTCCTTCAGGATGTCGGCCTGCACGGTGCCCCGTACCTGGGACAGCACCTCGGCCCGGATCCGCGCGTAGGTCTCGGCATCGACGACCTCGTCGCCGGAGACGCCGAGCAACGCGAGCCCCAGCCCATCGTGGTCCGGCGGGAGCGCGCCGTCGTAGCTCGGCGCGCCTCGCTCGGCGAGCTCACGGCGCACCGCATCGAGTCTGCCGGTCTCGCGGAGGTGCTTCTCGACGCCCTGGTCGATCGCCGCGTTCAGGAAGAAGGCGAGGACGGTCGGGGCGGGGCCGTTGATGGTCATGGACACCGACGTGCTCGGCGCGCAGAGGTCGAAGCCCGAGTAGAGCTTCTTCGCGTCGTCGACGGTGCAGACCGACACGCCCGAGTTGCCGACCTTCCCGTAGACGTCCGGGCGCTCGTGCGGGTCACGGCCGTACAGGGTCACCGAGTCGAAGGCGGTCGAGAGCCGCGCGGCGGGCATACCCTCGGACACGAGATGGAAACGCCGATTCGTGCGCTCGGGCGTGCCCTCGCCGGCGAACATCCGGGTGGGGTCCTCGCCCTGTCGCTTGAAGGGGAACACCCCGGCGGTGAACGGGAAGTGGCCCGGCCGATTCTCGCTACGGAAGTAGCGGGTCAGCTCACCCCAGTCTTCGGTGCGCGGCAGCGCCACCTTCGGGACATCGCTCCCGGCGAGGGTCGGCGCGAAGTTCTCCACCTCGATCGGGCGCCCGCGCACCTCGTAGGACTGGGTGGCCTCCGCGTAGCGCGCACGCACCTCGGGCCAATCGCGCAGGGCCGCCGCCAGCTCGGCGCCGACCTCGCGCTCGGCCGCCACGCGCGCGTCCGCCAGCTGGCGCGCAGCGTCCTCACTCACGTCACTCGCACGCTCGTAGGCGGCGAGGTCGCGCGCGTGCTCGGCCAGGCGCTGGGTCTCGCCGTGCCAGCCGCGCACGGTGGCCGCGATCTCGGCCAGGTAGCGCACGCGTTCGCCCGGGATCAGCCCCGCCGCAATCGACGCCGCATCCGAGCTCTCTGCCGCGGCACTCACCAGCCCCAGCTGCGGGGCCAGGTGTTCGTAGAGCCGATCGATCCCCGGATCGTTCCACTGGCGCGCGATCGTCGCGAACACCGGGACTGCGTCGTCCGCGGTATCGAAGGCCTGGCGATTGCGCTTCCACTGCTTCCGGACGTCGCGCAGGGCGTCGAGAGAGCCCTGGCGATCGGCCTTGTTCAGCACCACCACATCGGCGAGATCGAGCATGTCGATCTTCTCGAGCTGGGACGGCGCACCGTACTCGGGCGTCATCACGTAGACCGAGGTGCCCACGAGGTCGACGATCTCCGAATCGCTCTGACCGATCCCGGCCGTCTCCACGAGAATCAAGTCGAAGTCGGCCGCCTGGAGCACCCGAACCGCGTCGGCCACCGTGTGCGAAAGGGCCAGGTGCGCCCGTCGTGTCGCCAGGCTCCGCGCGAAGATGGTGCCGCCCTGAATCGCGTTCATGCGGATCCGGTCGCCGAGCAGGGCACCGCCGGTGCGGCGCCGGGTCGGATCGACGAGAAGCAGCCCGATCTGCAGCTCCGGGTGGGCGCGACGCATCCGCAGCACCACCTCGTCCACGACGCTCGACTTTCCTGCGCCCCCGGTCCCGGTGAAGCCCAGCACCGGCGCTGCCGGCCGCTTGCGGTTCTCGGCGAGCGCGGCGCGCCAGCCGTCCGCCTCGGCGCCTTCCGGGTCGGCCTCTTCGAGCCGCGTGATCCAACGCGCCACCTCGGCCGGCGCGGTGGCCAGCAGCGCGGTCAGGTCGGGCTCGGTGCGAGCGGGTCTCGCTCGACATGCCTCGATCATCGAGCGGATCATTCCCTCGAGACCGAGCTCCCGTCCATCGGCCGGGCCGAAGATCCGCGCTACGCCGTGCGCGTGCAGGGCCTCCGCCTCTTCGGGCGTAATGGTCCCGCCGCCGCCGCCATACACCTGAATGTGCCCCGCTCCGAGCTCGCCGAGGCGATCGACGAGATAGCGGAAGAACTCCATGTGCCCGCCCTGGTACGACGACACGGCGACCGCATGGGCGTCTTCCTGGACCGCCGCGGTCGCGATCTCCTCGACCGAGCGGTCGTGCCCGAGGTGGATCACCTCGGCGCCCTGGGCCTGGAGGATGCGACGCATGATGTTGATGGCCGCGTCGTGCCCGTCGAAGAGCGACGCCGCGGTCACGACGCGCACGCGACCCGCGGGCTCCTGGGGTTCGAGCGGCGTCACGGTGGCCTGACTCATCGGGACTTCCTCCCGGTGCGGCCCGTCGGCTCCTCGATCCGCTCGCGGATGTGGTCGCGGTAGCGGTCGATTTCCGTCCGCAAGGTCTGGAGCTCTTCGACCCGCCGATCGACCTCCGCCGAGTGGTGGGCCAGAAGCTCCTCGAGCCGGCCCAACATCGAGGCGGTCGAGCCCCCGATCGCGTAGACCGCGTTCAGATCCTTGATCTCCGCCAGCGAGAGGCCGAGCGCCTTCAGGCGCTGGATGAAGCGAAGCCGTTCGAGCTCGTCCGGGCCATAGACCCGGCGACCCCCGGCGCGACGGCGCACGCCTGGGAGCAGCCCGAGTTCCTCGTAGTACCTGAGGGTTCGGGCAGAAACCCCTGCCAGAGCTTGGATTTCCCCGATCGTCCAGACGGTTTCCCCGGCGCCCCCAGACTTCTGGGAGGCCGAGTCCTTCGCGGATCCCGGGGCCTGCAGCGCTTCACTTTGCCAGTTCACGTTAACTGTGTATCGTACTCCCGTCGGTCCCGCCAAAGCCCTTTTCTGACGTCCCCGGCCCGCTCGGCCCTTCGCGATCGCCACATCGCTGCGTTCGAACTCCAACCCTCGCGTTATCTTTCGAACGCATGAAGGCGGGCACGCGTGCGGTCACCTACTTCTCGCTGCCGGGTGGAGCCCGGAGCCGCAGCACGCGGCCCCGACTCGACGCGGCCACCCTGGTGACCCAGTCCTTCGCCCGCCGCCGTCGCTGGGTGGTGGTCGAGCCCTTCGTCGAACTCGGTTCGCGGCGGGGCCGCCCCGAGCTCGCTCGCGCCCTCGAGCGCTGTCGCGAGATGGAGGCGGTCCTGCTCGTGCCCTCCCTGGTGGCGGTGGGCGGCGATGCTCGTTTCCTCGACCCCCTGCTCCATGCCGGCGTCCGGCTGGCGAGTGCGGATCGCGGGCCGGTCGGCAACGCCACGCTGCGCCTGCTCCAGGACGTGGCCCACCAAGCCCAGCAAGAAGCCTCGGACCGCAGCCGGACCGCCCTCGACGCGGCTCGGCGGCGCGGGGTGACGCTCGGCTCACCGCGACCCGAGATCGGATCGCGGGCAGGCGTCGCCGCGCTGCGCGCCCAGGCCGACGCCCATGCCGAGGGCCTCACCCCGGTCCTGGTCGAGCTCCTGCTCTCGAACCCCGACGCCTCGCTCCGCGACCTCGCCGCCCTCCTCGACGCGCTCGACGTGCCGACGCCGCGTTCGGGTCGCTGGGGGCCGAGCGCGGTGCGCAACAGCCTGGCCCGCGCGGGCCTGACCGCCTTCCGCGAGGCGCTGCGGGCAAAGCCCGATCGGAAACGCCCTGGGCGGACGGGAGACGGGTAGGATGCGGCCAGGAGGCGCCGTGCCCGAGACCAAGATCAGCTTCTGTCGGATCTGCGAGGCCACCTGCGGCCTCGAGGTGGACGTCGAGGACAACCGGGTCGTCGCGATCCGACCGGACCCCGAACACGTGGTCAGCCGCGGTTACGCGTGCGTGAAGGGCACCCGCTTCGCGGCGGTGCAGCACAGCCCGGACCGCCTGTTGGCTCCCCAGCGACGCCAGGAGGACCGCTGGTCCGAGGTCGGCTGGGACGCGGCGCTCGGCGAGATCGGCGACCGGCTGAACCAGATTCGCAGCGCGCACGGGCCCCAGACGATCGGGCACTTCGTGGGATCGGCCGGGGGCGCCAATGTCCTGGCGCCGCTCTTCCGCGGCGCTTTCATGAACGGGATCGGCTCCCGGCGCCTCTACGGCACCGGCACCTGCGACACGATGAACAAGTTCCGGGTGAACGACGACATGTACGGCTCACCCATGCGGCTGGCGCATCCGGACGTCAACCGGGCCGAGTTCCTGATGATCCTGGGCGCGAACCCGGCCGTGTCGGGCAACACGCTCTATCACCTGCCGCGTGCCGCCGAACGCTTCCGCGACGTCGTCGCGCGGGGCGGCCGGGTCGTCTTCGTGAACCCGCGACGCATCGAGACGGCCCAGGCCGGTGAACACCTCTTCATCCGGCCCGACACCGACCTCTTCTTCCTCGCGGCCTTCTGCCATGAGCTGATCCGCACCGGCGGCGTCGCGCGCGAGCGCGTCGACCGCTTCATGAACGGCTTCGAGGGCGTCGCGTCGGCGGTATCGGCCTGGACCCCGGAGCGTCAGGCGGAGGTCACCGGGATCTCGGCCGAGACCCTGCGCGAGCTCGTCGCGGCCCACCGCGCAGCCGACGGCGCCGCGCTCTACATGGCGACCGGCGTCAACCAGGGGCGCAGCGGCACGCTCTGCTTCTGGATCCTCGAAGCCATCAACGCGATCTCGGGCAACCTCGACCGTCGCGGCGGCACGCTGATGGGCGAGGGGCTCTTCGACATGGCCAAGGAGGTCGCCGAGGCCGGCGATCTCACCACCCGCTACGACCGCGAGGACGGCTTCCCCACGGTCTCGGGCCAGCAGCCGTCGGGCATGCTCGCCGACGACATTCTGTCGGGGCGCGTGCGCGCGCTGATCGTCGAGGCCAGCAACCCACTGCTCGCGTGCAGCAATCCGAATGGGCGCCTCGAGGAAGCGCTGTCGCGGCTCGACCTGCTGGTGTCGATCGACCTGTTCCGGAACGAGACCGGTAACCTCGCCGACTTCGTCCTGCCCGCCCCGACCTGGCTGGAGCGGCCGGAGATTCCCTACGCGCTCCAGAGCTTCGCCGGCTGCACGCCCACGCCCTACATCATCTACAGCCCGGCGGCCCTCGAGCCGCCGCCGGGCGTGCGCCACGAATGGTGGATCTACACCCGGTTGGCCGACGTGATGGGCGTGAAGCTCTTCGACCACACGCTGGCGAGCGGGGCCGCGAAGCTGAACGCCCGGCTCGCGCACTCGTGGGCCTCACGCCTCGCCGTCCCGATGGAGAAGCTCTTCGACGGAATGCTCAAGAAGGCGAAGCTGCCGGGCGCGCGCCAGCTCGCGCGCGAGCACCCCCACGGTCTGCTGCTTCCCGAGAACGACGGCGACAACTTCCTCGGCAGCGAGCGCGTCCTCACCGAGAGCGGGAAGATCGAGCTCGCTCCCGAGCCCTTCGTGGCCGCCTTCGCGGAGCGCGCCGAGCCCCTCTACGCAGACGAACTCGCCCACCGGGACCGCCTGAAGCTGATCGGCAAGCGCGAGATCCGCCGCATGAACACCTCGTCGGCGAACTGCGAACGGCTGGTCCGCGACAAGACGAACTTCGCGTACCTCAGCGAGCGCGATGCCGAACGCCTCGGAATCTCAGAGGGCGAGCTCGTCGAGGTCGCGTCCGCGTTCGGGAAGGTGCAGATCCCGGTCCGGGTCACCGACGAGATGATGCCCGGCACCCTGGCGATCCCTCAGTGCTGGGGGCACGAGAAAGCCGATGGCCTGCGTCACGCCCAGACGCACCCCGGGGTCAACTCGAACCACCTGGCCGGCGACGGTCCCGAGAACATCGAAGCGCTGTCGAGCATGTCCCACCTCTCGGGGATCCTGGTCGACGTACGACGCTGCGAGCCCGACCGCGCCCAGGCCTAGACGTAGCCGAGCGACTCGATCCGGGCGGGCTTCTTCGTCCAGTTGGGCTCGATCTTTACCCACAGCTCGAGGTGCACCCGGGTGTCCAGGAGCTTCTCGATCTCGTGCCGTGCGCGCGTCCCGATCCGCTTGATGCGCCGCCCTTCCCGTCCGATCACGATCGGCTTCTGGCTCTTCCGCTCGACGATCAGGTTCGCACGGATCTTCACGAGCTCGGGGCGCGACTCGTCGAACTGCTCGATCTCGACCGCCAGGACATAGGGAAGCTCCTGCTCCAGGCTGTCGAAGGCCGCTTCGCGCACCAACTCGGCCACCAGAAAACGCAGGGGCCGGTCGCTGAGATCGTCTTCCGGGTAGAGCGGCGGCGACTCGGGCAGGAGCGCTGCCGCCGCGTCGACCAACGCGTCGACCCCTTCCCGGCGCCGCGCGGCGACCCGGAACGCGCGCTCGACTCCCGGAGGCGGCCATTCGACGTCCTCCTTCGCGAGATCGTCCTTCGTGCCGACGACCAGCACGGGCTTGCCCTTCGACTCGAGATCGGCGAGCAGCGCGGTGTGATCGGCCCCCCAGCGTCCCGTCAGGTCGACCAGCAGGAGCGCCACGTCGCAGTCGTCGCCGGCCTCGAGCGCCTGACCGATGAGCGCTCCGTTCAGCACCCGCTCGCTCTCGTGGAGACCCGGCGTATCCACGAAGAGCAGCTGGGCGTCGGGGCGGGTGTGGATGCCGAGAATGCGACTGCGTGTGGTCTGGGGCTTCGCCGTCACGATCGCGAGCTTCTCGCCGAGGATCGCGTTCAAGAGGGTCGACTTCCCCGCGTTCGGCCGGCCGAGGATCGCCACGACGCCTGCGCGATACGCGCTCATGCCGAGTCCGCCCGCGCCAGTGCGTCCTCGGCGGCCGCGCGCTCGGCGAGCCGTTTGCTGCGCGCCGTGCCCTCACCCCAGGCCTCGCCCGACACCCGCACCTCCACGGTGAAGCGTTCTTCGTCGGCGTCGACGCCCGAGTCGGTGACGGTGTGATAGCTCGGCGTTTCGCGGAAGCGCGCGTGCGCCCACTCTTGGAAGGCGGTCTTCGCGTCGCGGGCGCCCGCACCGCGCCCGTCCGCTTCGGCGTCGAGCCAACCGCGGACCAACCGCTCGACCGGCGCGAGTCCCCCATCGAGGTAGAGCGCTCCCACGACGGCCTCGAGGGTATTCGCGAGGATGCTGTCCTTCTCGGCGCCGCCCGAGAGGAGCTCGGTGCGTCCCAACCGCACGAGCTCGGGCAAGCCGATCTCGCGCGCGCGATCGGCGAGGCTCTCGCGCCGGACCCAGGCCGCGCGCGCCCGGGTCAGGCGGCCTTCGGGCCAATCCGGATGGGCGTGGTAGAGGGCTTCGCCCACCACCAGGTCGAGCACCGCATCGCCGAGGAACTCGAGCCGCTCGTTGCCGCGATCGCCCGCCGCGGCTTCGTGCGAGTACGAGGGGTGGGAGAGCGCCCGCTCCGCGCGGGGTGCGTCGACGAACCTGTGCCCGAGGGCCCGGCCCAGCCGGTCGACCGTGGAGTCACCGTCACTCACGCCGGCGGCGTCGCGGCGATCCAGCCGCCTCCCAGGACCACGTCGCCCTGGTAGAAGACCGCGGCCTGTCCGGGCGTGATGGCGCGCACCGGGGCGTCGAAGCGCACCCGCGCCACATCGCCGTCGGGTTCGAGCGTCGCATCGGCCCCTTCGTGGCGGTAGCGGACACGCACGCGCGCCCGGGTTCCCGCCGGCGGGGCCGCGCCCGCGATCCAGTGGACGAACTCGACGCGGGCCTCTTCGACATCGAGGGCAGCGGCGCTGCCCACCACGACCCGGTTGCGTCCGGCATCGATGCGGGTGACGTAGCGCTTCTCGCCGCCACCCAGTCCCAGCCCCTTGCGCTGACCCACCGTGAAGTGGTGGATGCCGGGGTGATGACCGAGCACCGTCCCCGCTTCGTCCACGATCTCACCCTCCCCCGGGAGCGCGTCGGGGCGGATCTTTTCGACCACGGCCGCGTAGTCGCCGTCGGGGACGAAGCAGATCTCCTGACTCTCGGGCTTCTCCGCCGTGCCGAGCCCGAGCTCTCGGGCGCGCGCGCGCACATCGTCCTTCGTCATCTCGCCCAGCGGAAACTCGACGGCTTCGAGCTGCTCCTGGGTCAGACCGAAGAGGAAGTAGCTCTGGTCCTTCGGCAGATACACCGCAGTCCGCAGACGCCGCAGCCCGGTCTCGGGGTCGCGATCGACCCGGGCGTAGTGGCCCGAGGCCACCCGCTCGGCGCCGAACACCTTCGCGCGCTCCAGCAGATAGTCGAACTTGAACTGCTGGTTGCAGGCGACGCAGGGGATCGGCGTGCGGCCGGCGAGGTAGGCGTCCGCGAAGGCCTGGATCACCTCCCGCTGGAAGCGCTCCTTGTAGTTCGCCACGTAGAAACGCATGCCGAGCCGATCGGCGACGCGCCGGGCGTCGTCGGCGTCCTCGAGCGAGCAGCAGCGCGACTGGGCTCCCGCCAGGTGCATGGTGACCCCGATGGCTTCGTCACCGCGCCCGAC
Source organism: Myxococcota bacterium (assembly GCA_039030075.1). NCBI lineage: Bacteria > Pseudomonadati > Myxococcota > Myxococcota bacterium. Next base: position 60,347 of record JBCCEW010000010.1, read on the forward strand.
GATGCAGGCGGCCGCCACCGAGGAATCGACGCCACCCGACATGGCGACCACGACCCGCTCGCCGCTCATGCGGCCTCCCGCGCGCGTCGCACGAGGTCCGGCAGCAGCGCCACCACGCGGTCGATCTGGGCCTCGTCGACCCCCTCGCCCACGCTGAGCCGCAGGGTGGCACGCGCCTGGTCGGGGGTGAGGCCCATCGCCGACAGCACATGGGACGGCTCGATCGAGCCCGACGCGCAGGCGGCGCCGGCCGACGCCGCAACACCCTCGAGATCGAGGGCCTGCAGCAAGAGCTCGCCCGCGGCGCCATCGAAGCGGAGGTTCAGGGTATTCGCGAGCACGTGGTCCGCGTCTCCGTGACGCGTCACGTCCGGGACCTTCTCGCGGATGCCGTCCCAGAGCCGATCGCGGAGCTGGGCGTAGCGCGCCACGCGTGCGTCGAGCTCGGCTTCGGCCAGCGCGCAGGCCAGGCCCAAGCCGACGATCCCGGCCAGGTTCTCGGTGCCCCCGCGGCGCCGCCGCTCCTGGGGGCCGCCGCGCACGAAGGCGCGGTCGGGCAAATCGCCGCGCACCACCAGCGCGCCCACGCCCTTGGGCCCGCCGAACTTGTGGGCGGACAGCGAAAGCGCGTCGATCGGAAGGGTTCCCAGCGGCACCGGATGTTTCCCGACGGCCTGGGTCGCGTCGGTGTGGAACCAGACGCCGCGCTCCCGCGCCAGCGTCGCGAGCGCTTCCACCGGCTGCAGCACGCCGGTCTCGTTGTTCGCCCAGATGACCGAGAGCAGGGCCGTGTCCGCTTCGAGGGCCGCGCCCACCGACTCGACCGCGACGCGTCCACCTGCGTCGACCGGTACCTGGGTCACCGGGAATCCCTGCTCGCCCCAGGCCTCGAGGGAGGCGTCGACCGAGGGATGCTCGACGGTCGTCGTGACGATGCGCGTGCGCTCGGGCCCACGCGCCGCGGCGAGGGTCCGCACCACCGTGTTGTTCGCCTCAGTGGCGCTGCCCGTGAAGATCACATCGCCAGGCGCGACACCGAGCAGGCTGGCCACCCGGTCGCGCGCGAGATCGAGCTCGCGACGAGCCGCGGCGCCTTCGGCGTGCACGCTCGAGGGATTGCCGTGGACCTCCCGGAGCACCTTCGACATCGCCTCGGCCACTTCGGGCCGGACTGGCGTGGTCGCATTGTGATCCAGGTAGATCCGCATTTCGCGGCGACCCTACCCGGGGGCCTCCGACTGGTCAACGTCGCCGCTCCGCTGGCGCAACTCGACCAGCAGATCGGCCAGGCTGCGATCGCCGGCGGCCTTGAAGGCAGCCGACTCGAGCTCGCCGAGGAGCCCCTGGACGAGCTCGGCACCCGCCCGCTCGCCGCGCGGCGCTTCCCGGCGCCCGCGCAGGGCATTGAGCACGTCGGTCACGGCGATCGTGTCCCCGGGCCGTCCGAGCTGGAGTGCGTCGTCGCGCTCGCCGTCGCTCCGCGTCGAGAGGATTCCGGACTCGATCAGGGTCGTGGTCACCGCCCGCACCGTACGCACCGGGACACGGAGCTCCTCGGCCAGAGCCTCCGCAGTCGGCGGCTCGTCCCGCGATCGAAAACAGCGGGCCACCTCGAGGGCGATCCGCAGCGCGATCGCCTCACGCTCGGCCGGGCCGGCCGGATCCCCGCGTACCTCTTTCCGGTAGAGCTCGAAGTTCTGGTGCGCGAAGGCGATCTGGGCCCCGAAGAGCACGACGGCCCAGAAGACGTACATCCAGGCGAAGAGCAGCGGGATCAGCGCGAAGCCGCCGAAGAACATCTCCGCCCGCGCCAGCCCGACGCTGAACTCGATGTAGATCGCCTGCACGATCGTGACGGCGATGCCCGCCACCACCCCGCCGATGGCGGCCGAGACTTGATTCACGCGTGTGTTCGGCAGGAACCAGTAGAGGAAGGTGAAGGTGATCGAGAGCAGGAAGACGGGCACCAGGGCCCCGCCGAGATCGTCGAGCCAGCGGAGCGCCGGGACCTCGAAGAGCCAGGTAGACGCCCACCTCGTGCGCAAGGTCGTCGCGAGGGAGAGCGCCACACCGGTGAGCACCGGCGCGACGATCAGCACGGCCAGGTAGTCGGAGAAGCGGCGCAGCCAGCTGCGCCCTGCGGCGACGCCCCAGATGTCGTTCAGCGTGCTCTCGATGCTGCTGATCGCGAGCACCGTGGTCAGGAAGAGCACGCCGGCACCGAGGGTCCCGATGCTCGCGAAGTCGACCCCCTCGATGACGCCGCGGATCTGTGCGGCCGCGCCCGGCGCCCCGGCGGCGAGGGTGCCCACCACCCAGTCGACGAAGGTCCCGCTGCCCACGCCGACCGCGCTGGCGATCGCGACGGCCACCGCCAGCAGCGGCACCACCGAGAGCACCGTGAAGTAGGTGAGCGCGCTGGCGCGCAGGAGCAGCTGGTCGCGGACGAAGCCCTCGCCGAGCATGATCGAGAACTGCAGAAAGCGCAGTGCCGAGAGCCGGGAGCGCTCCTCGGGCTCGATCTCCCAGAGCTTGTGGGAGAGGAAGTCGCGGATTCGCGCGGGCCAGTCGAGCCACTTCACGGCGCTGTCGCCTCCCCGCCCCCTGGTTTCGGCCGTCGCACGCCAGCGCTGGAGCCGCCGTCGGGTTCCGGAAACGCCAGCCAGTCTGCCATGCGTTCGAGCGTCACGGGCCCGATGCCAGGAACCCGCGCGAGGTCCGCCAGCCGCTCGTACGGTCCGGTGGCCCGCCCCGCCACGATGGCGGCCGCCCGCGCCGGACCGATGCCCGGAAGCGCCTCGAGTGCCCCTGCCGTGGCCTGATTGGGATCCAGCCCCTGGCCGAAGAGCGCGCGCGCGGGGCCACGCAGCGGTGGACCCGCCGGGTCGCCGCAGCCCACCGCGGTGCTCCCGTCGGGGTTGCCCGCCTGCTCGAAGGGCGCGGCGCAGGGGTCCAGGGGCGTGACGCCCTCGGGTCCCTGGCTGACGTGTACGAGGGCCCAGGCCGAGAGCGCCAACCACCAGGCGCCCCGCGCGGCGTGGGACGAGGGACGCCTCAGGACTCGGCCACCGGCTCGGCGGCGCCGGCTTCCACGAAGGCCGCGTGCAGCGCGCGCACCGCCAGCTCGGTGTATTTCTCTTCGACCACCACCGACACCTTGATCTCGCTGGTGGAGATGAGCTGGATGTTGATGGCTTCGTCGGCGAGCACCTGGAACATCTTGCTCGCGACGCCCGCGTGATCCTTCATGCCCAGGCCCACCACCGAGATCTTGGCGATCTCCGGATCGCCGTCGACGGCCACCGCACCCAGTTCGCTGCAGGTGCGCGTCGTGACTTCGAGCGAATGGGTGTAGGCGTCCCGGGGCACGGTGAAGGTGAGGTCCGTCGCGCCATCCTGCGAGAGGTTCTGAATGATCATGTCGACCACCACCCCATCGCCCGAGAGCGGCGAAAACACCTTCGCGGCGATTCCCGGTACGTCCTTCACGCCGCGCACGCGGATCTTCGCCTCGTTGCGGTTGTAGGTGACGCCGGAGACGACCAGCTGCTCCATCACTTCCTCCTCCGGGACCACCCACGTGCCCGTCGTGCGCTCGAAGGACGACCGCACGTGGAGCGGAACGCCGTAGCGCATCGCGAACCGGACGGAGCGGATCTGCAAGACCTTCGCTCCCAGGCTCGCCATTTCGATCATCTCGTCGTAGCTCACGCGCTCGAGCTTGCGCGCGGCGGGCACGATCCGCGGGTCGGTCGTGTAGACCCCTTCGACATCGGTGTAGATCTCACAGACGTCGGCCTCGAGGGCGGCGGCCACGGCGACGGCCGTGGTATCCGATCCGCCGCGTCCGAGCGTCGTGATGTTCGCGTCGTCGTCGATTCCCTGGAAGCCGGCGAGCACCGCGACTTCGCCGCGGGCGAAGGTCTCGCGAAGGACGGCGGTATCGACCGATTCGATCCGGGCGCGGGTGTGGGCGCCATCGGTGCGCATGCCCATCTGCCAGCCGGTGAACGAGCGTGCCGGCTGGCCGAGCTGCTCGAGGGCCATCGAGAGCAGCGCGATCGTGACCTGCTCCCCCGTCGAGACGAGCACGTCGTACTCGCGCGGGCTGGGCACCTCGCCGCCGAGCTCGCGGGCTAGCGCCACCAGGTGGTCGGTCTGGCCGCTCATCGCCGACACGACGACGGCGACCTGATTGCCTTCCTTGACGGTCTCGGCCACACGCGTCGCGACGTTTCGGATGCGCTCCGCATCGCCCACACTCGTGCCGCCGTACTTCTGGACCACCAGAGCCACGTCGTGACTCCTCCTCTGCGAGACCATCTGAAGGGGGAATTTCGAGCAGAATCCCGGACCGGAGGCCTGGGCACCCGAGCGGCGTAGCTTCGCACGAGACGGGTCGCGCCGCGAGCGGCGCCCGAGGCCGCAGGAGCCGCCACGCGGTCAAGTCGCCCCCACCGGCGATCCGACAAGGAAGGCCCAGCTCGGAGGCCCCTGCGACCTTCGGCAGCCGCCCGAGAGGCCCGATGCCCGACCGCGCCACACCCCATCGCTTCCCCGATTCGGGATCCACCGCGGGCGCGACCGGGTTGTTCGAGCACCCGGAATTCGACGGCCACGAGCAGGTCGTCTTCTGCCACGACCCCGAGGCCGACCTGCGGGCGGTGATTGCGATCCACAGCACCCGCCTCGGGCCCGCCGCCGGTGGCTGCCGGATGTACGACTACGCGTCCGTCGAGGACGCGGTGCACGACGTATTGCGCCTGTCCCACGGCATGACCTTGAAGAGTGCGGTCGCGGGACTGCCTCTCGGAGGGGGCAAGGGCGTGATCCTTGCCGACCCGCGCGCGCCCGGGAAGGCCGAACGGCTGCGCGCCTTCGGGCGACACGTGCAGCGCCTGGCCGGGCAGTACTGGACGGCGATGGATGTGGGCGTCGGGCCGGCGGACGTCGAAGGCATGGTCGACGTGTGCGACTACGTCTTTACCTGCACCTCCCACTATCCCGACGGCTTCGATCCGTCCCAGTTCACCTCGCTGGGCGGCTTCACCGGGATCCGCGCGGTCGCCGCGCACGCCTTCGGAAAGGATGACCTCGAAGGCCTGCGGGTCGCCGTGCAGGGGGTCGGCAGCACGGGCCGCGATCTGTGTCGCCAGCTCCATGCCGCCGGCACCCGTCTCGTCGTCGCGGACGTCGACCCCGCGGCCACGGCGTACGCAGTCGACCACTTCGACGCGATCCCCGCCGAGCCCGACGCGATCTACGACCAGGACGTCGACATCTTCGCGCCGTGTGCACTCGGCGGCGTCATCAACGACGCCACCCTGCCCCGCCTCCGCGCGCGGGCCGTCTGCGGTCTCGCGAACAACCAGCTCGCCGAGCCCCGACACGGCGAAGAGTTGCGCCGTCGCGGCATCCTCTACGCCCCGGACTTCGTGGTCAACGCAGGGGGCATGATCGGAGCGTCGCGCATCATCTATGCGGAGATGGACCGCGAGCGGTCCTTCCAACAGATCCACGGGATCGCCGACACCCTGCGCGAGATCTTCGAGCGCGCCGACCGGAGCGAACGTGCCCCCGAGACGGTCGCCCTGGACGTGGCGCAGGAGGCCCTGGAGCGCGCCTCAGAGACCGGCAACTAGGCCCACCAGCCATTCAACTCCGGCCGGGATTCGGCCGATTCAAGGGCTGGAACGGCGCTCGGAGCGCCGAGGGGTCCAGCGAAGCGATGCACGAGCGAGATCGGGAGTCCCAGGCAGGGGCCACCGGGACGGTCCCGTCCGTCCCGAGCGCAACCGTGCAGTCGGACGCGATCGACCCGTTCTCGCCCCGCTCCGACCTCCACTTCCGCCAGACGTCGGTCCGAGGCGGCTCTCACACCATGCTCGCCCAAGGGGTGAAGTACGGCGTGGACGTCGTCGCGATCATGGTTTTCGCGCGGCTGCTCCAGCCCGAGGATTTCGGCCTGATCGCCATGGTCACGGCCGTGGTGGGCTTCCTCGCGATCTTCAAGGACGCGGGCCTCACCTTCGCCACCGTGCAGCGCGAAGAGATCCACGAGGCCCAGGTCAGCGGCCTTTTCTGGATCAACGTGAGCGTCGGTGTGTTGCTCGCGGGCGGCGCCGCAGCCGTGAGCCCCAGGGTCGCGGGGTTCTTCGGCGACCCGCGGCTGGTGGGGCTCACCTGGGCGTTGGCCGGATCCCTGGCCCTCGCCGGGCTCGAGGCCCAGCACGCGGCCCTCCTCCGGCGCCAGATGCGCTTCGGTACGGTCGCGACGATCCAGACGGTGTCTCAGCTGGTCGGTACGGCCGCCGGGCTCGGCGCCGCCTTCGCCGGTCTGGGCGTCTGGTCCCTGGTGGTGCGCACGCTCGCGACCGCGGCCCTCTCCTGGATCGCCACCTGGATCGCGTTGCCCTGGCGACCGCTCGCGCCGTGGCACGCGCGAGACGTCGGCCCCCTTCTCCGGTTCGGCGGTTGGGTCAGTGCCTTCGGTGCCTTCAACCACGTCGGGCGCAACCTGGACAACGTCCTGATCGGCCGGTTCTTCGGCGGCGCCGCACTCGGGCTCTACACGAAGGCCTACGCGTTGTTGCTCCTACCCGTCCAGATGATCAACACGCCGGTGAGCGCCGTCGCGATCCCCGCGCTTTCCCGACTGCGCGCGAATCCGGAGCACGCCCTCCGCTACTACTACCGCGCGCTCGCGATGGTCGCGTCGCTTGCGATGCCGGTCGTCACTTTTCTGGCGGCCGTGTCCGACAGTTTCGTGTTGACGCTGCTCGGCCCCCAATGGAGCGACGCCGCCGGACTCTTCCGCATCCTCGCGATCCCGGCGTTCATCGGCACCCTCAACGTCGCGACCGGCTGGGTGTTCTTGTCCGAGGGCCGGGTCCGCCAACAGTTCGTGGCGGGCGTGGCCAACACGCTCGTCGGCAGCGCCGCGATCGTGATCGGTCTCCAGTGGGGCGTCGTCGGCGTCGCCTGGGCCCTCGCGATCAGCGCTCTGATCCGCCGTCCGCCCACCATCTGGTACTGCTACCGCGGGACGCCGTACCGCGTGTCGGGTCTCCTCACCGCCGTGTGGCGACCCGCCTGCGCCGCGGGAGTTTCAGGCGCGCTGGCCGCGATCGCGCATGCACTCCTGGCTGCCGAACTGCCCGCCCCGGTCGTGCTCGTCATCGCGGGACCACTGTTCGCGCTCAGCTATCTCGCCGCGCTCTACACGCTGCCCGGTGGGCGCGCCTGGGTGGGGGACTGGCTCGGCAACTTGCGCTGGTTGCGTTCCTCACCCGCACAGGTGGCCGCATGAGCGGAGCGACGGTCGCGATCGTGCCGGTTCGGGGTGGCTCCGTGGGAATCCCCCGCAAGAACGCCCGCCTCCTGTGTGGGAAGCCTCTGCTTGCCTACTGCCTCGAGGCAGCGCGCGCCGCGCGATCGATCGACGCCCTCTACGTCTCCACGGACGACCCCGAGCTCGCCGAGATCGCCCGGCGCTTCGGAGCCGAGGTGCTGGAACGACCCGCCGCGCTGGCGGGCCCGGACTCCACTCTCGACGAGGTGATCGTGGATGCAGTGCCGCGCATCGAAGCGTCCGGCACGCCGGTCGGCCATGTCGTCACGCTGCAGGCGACCTCCCCTCTGCTGCGCCCCGCCACGATCGACCGCGCGGTCGCGGCGTGTCGCGAGCAGGCCCTCGACACCGTGCTCAGCGTGGTCGATGCCCGGCACCTCCACTGGACCCAGACCCAGAACGGCGACTTCTCTCCCCTCTACGCGGCGCGGGTCAACCGACAGCAGCTCCCGGCTCAGTTCCGCGAGACCGGTGGTGTCGTCGTGTGCCGCCGCGAGATCCTCGACACCGGCAGCCGCTTCGGCACGCGCGTCTCGGCAGTCGAGCTGGGCGCCACCGAGTCCCTCGACATCGACGATCGCTTCGACTGGTGGCTGGCCGAGAAGTCCCTACAGCGTCGTCGGATCGCCTTCCGGGTGGTCGGCAACCGCGAGACGGGGCTCGGCCACGCCTACCGCGCCCTCACCCTCGCCGATCGCCTGATCGATCACGAGCTCCACTTCTTCGTGCGACCCGACCACGGTCTGGCCGCCCAGCGGATCGAGACGCGGCGGCACCCCGTCCACGTCGTCGGTCAGTCGGAAGAACTCGAGGCGCTGCGCGCCTGCGCGCCCGATCTGATCGTGAACGACGTCCTCGACACCACCAAGCGCGAGATGGAAGCGTTCCGCAGCCTCGGGGCGGCGGTGGTGAACTTCGAGGACCTCGGGCCGGGCGCGGCGTTGGCCGACGCCGTGGTGAACGCCCTGTACGACGTCCCCGGCGGCGGTTTCGATGGGAACGTCCATCAAGGCGTCTCCCACTGCGTGCTGCGCGACGAGTTCTACAGCGTCGAACCGATCGCCGTGCGCGAAGACGTCCGCGAAGTGCTGGTGCTCTTCGGCGGCACCGATCCGAACGACCTGACGGCGCGCTGCCTGCCGTGGATCGACGCCCTCCCCGGCGACTGGCGCCTCACCGTGGTCTCTGGTTTCGGTTATCCGCGACCGGAAGCGCTCCGGGCCATCGCGGCAGACCTGCGCCACGACACGGAAGTCGTGGTCGATACGCCGATCGTGAGCCGCTACATGGCGCGTGCCGACATCGCGATCACCAGCGCGGGCCGCACGGTCTTCGAACTCGCGAGTCTCGGCGTGCCGATGCTCGTGATCCCGCAGAATGCCCGCGAGTGCCAGCATCGCTTCGCGCTCGAGTCGCCCGGCGTCGTCTCGCTGCCCCCGGCGCACGACCTCGACCCGCTGGAATTCAGCGGTGCGCTCCACGAGCTCCTCTCCGACCACGCCCTGCGGCAGCAGCTCCACACGGCGCTGCTCGCAGCCGACATCCGCGGGGGCATCGATCGCACCCTCGACGTACTCGAAGGCGCGCTGCGCGTCGCTCCCAAGCCCCGCGAAAGGCAGGAACCCGTATGAAGCTCGCGCAGATCGGCCCGGTCGCGCTCACGCCCGAGCGCCCCTTCGTGATCGCCGAAGCCGGCGTCAACCACGAGGGATCGCTGGCACGGGCGATCGAGATGGTCGACGCCGCCGCCGACGCCGGTGCCGACATGATCAAGTTCCAGAGCTATAAGGCCGGCCGCCTCGCCAGCGTCCACAGTCCGGCCTATTGGGACCGGACCGCAGAGCCCGCCGAGAGCCAGTACGCCCTGTTCCAGCGCTACGACGCGCTCGACGTCGTTGACTACGAGAAGCTCGCCGAACGCTGCGAAGCGCGCGGGATCCTGTTCAGCACGACCCCCTTCGACCTCGACTTCCTCGATGCCCTCGACCCGCTGCTCGTGTGCCACAAGGTGGCGTCGGCGGACATCACCAACCGGCCGCTCCTCGAACGGGTCGGCGCGAAGGGGAAGCCCGTGCTGCTCTCGACCGGCGCATCGACCCTCGGCGAGGCGGAAGCCGCCCTGGGTTGGCTGGAAGCGGCCGGAGCCCCCGCGGTCGCGCTGCTCCACTGCGTCCTGCAGTACCCGACCGAACCGGCGAACGCGTCGCTCGGCGCGATCCGTCACCTCGCCCAGGTGTTCCCCGACTGCACGATCGGCTGGTCCGATCACGTTCCGCCCGAAGACGCCTGCCTCGCGCTGTACCTCGCCTGGCTCGAGGGCGCTCAGATCCTCGAGAAGCACTTCACGTTGGACAAGTCGCTCCCAGGCAACGATCACTACCACGCGATGGATCCCGACGATCTCCGCGCCTTTCGCACGCGCTGTGAGCGCACGGCGCTCTTGCGTGGCGAAGCACGGAAGCGCGTGCTGCCGTGCGAGGAACCGGCCCGCGTCCAGGCGCGCCGCAGCCTGGTGCTGAACGAGGCACTCACCGCCGGGGACGTACTCCGGGAGCGCCAGCTCGTGCCGAAGCGTCCCGGCCACGGCATCTCTCCCGCGGATCTCGATCGCGTGGTGGGGCGACGCCTGGCCGTCGACAGACCTGCCGACCACGTCCTGTCGTGGGACGACCTGATGCCGCCCGCCACTCCATCGGATCTGGAGGAAGACTGATTCATGCGCCGTGAGGATCTCACTGCGAAGCTCTCGGGCTTCGACGGGAAGGCCGACGTCCACGATTGGACCTGGCATGGATGGCACCCGTGGCCGCTGTTGCGCACCCGCCTGCTGCTCGCTCTGCATGGCGAGCCGGCGGTGCCCGCCGAGAAGCCGAAGTTCGGGGCCCGTGCGCGGGCCGCGCTCGATTGGCGCCGACGTCAGCGCCATCGTCGGTCGCGCTACGCGCGTCAGAAGCGGGGTCCCGAGGCGAAAGCCGACGTCGTATTCCTGAGCAACGCGAATCGTTCGGAGCGCCTGGGCACCACCGACTACAACACGGTGGTCGACCCCTGGAACGAGGCGCTCACCGCGGGCGGACACGTCGTCAGTGTCTGGAATCTCGGGGACCCGGTGGCGCGGCCCCTGCCCGGCCACGTCACGATCCAGGCCGCGCTCGACGAGATCCGCCGCCAGCCCGAGCCGCCGGTCGAGCCGGCGCCTGCCTGGTTCCTGGGACTCGCTGACTTCGTGGCCGACGAGCTCGATTCCGAGCTCAGCTGGCGTGAGGTCTGGCGCGACCTGTGTCTGGTCGAAGCCTACGCCCAGCGCTTCGGCGAATGGCTCGCCGCAGCCCAGCCTCGCTCGCTGGTGGTCGACTGCTGGTACCTGTGCGAGATGCTCGGGGCCACCCTCGCCGCCCATCGACAGGGCATTCCGGTCATCGATCTGCAGCACGGCATCCAGGGGCACGCCCACCCGGCCTACGCCGGCTGGAACCGTCCCCCGGAAGGCGGCTACGAGACCTTCCCGGATCGCTTCTGGGTGTGGGGCGACTGGGATGCCCAGTCGCTGCGCGACCACAACCCGGGCGCCTTCACCGAGAACGACGTGCGTGTCGTCGGCAACCCGTGGATCGCCGACTGGAGCACCCTCGTCCCGCGTCGCGGTGGCGAGGAAGCGCGAGAGGCCACTCCGCCCCCGGGTATCTCGCGCACCGTGCTCGTGACGCTGCAAAAAGGTGTGCCGTTCCGGGATTCCCTGGTCGAACTCGTACGCGCCTCGCCGACCGACTGGCACTGGTGGATCCGACTGCACCGCAACATGCGCGAACGCGCCCCCCAGCTCGAGCAGGAACTACGCAGCGCGACGGGCCGCCCGGTCGAAGTCGAGCGAGCCACCGAGCTTCCGCTCTACGCCCTCCTGCGCAACAGCTCCTGGCACGTCACGGCGTTCTCCACCTGCGCCCTCGAAGCCATGGCGTTCGGCGTACCGACCCTGCTCACCGATGCCAGCGGAAGCCATGCCTACGCGGAGTTCGTGGCCCAGGGCGCGATGCACGCTCCAGAGGACCTCGAAGCCCGCGTGGCGCTGTTGGCGCGCGACCCGGAACGCTTCGCCGAGACCTGCCGGCGCGGTGCGCGACGGGTGTTCGCGGGCCCCGACTGGCGCGCACTCTCCGAGGTGCTGGCGCCCGCCGCGGATCGACCGCCGGCGACGAAGGACGCGTCGTCGTGAGCGCGTTCAGCGCAGAGGCCCCGGCTGCGCCCCTGCGGGTCGACATCGCGATCGTCACCCGCGATCGCCCGGCGCTCCTGGCCCAGCTGCTCGAGAGCCTCGACACCCTCATCCTGGCCGAACCCGTCCCGGAAGTGCGTATCGTGGTCGTGGACAACGCGCCGGATGCCACCGCCGCCGAGGTGTGCCGCGAGGCCGCAGACCGCGGGCGCTTCCCGCTCCTCTACATCCACGAGAAGCGCTGCGGGATCCCACAGGCGCGCAACGCAGCGCTGCGGGCGGGGATCGCCGACGCGGATTGCATCGCTTTCATCGATGACGACGAGCTTCCCCACGAAGACTGGCTCGCCGCCCTGCTGTTTGCCCAGGCGCGTTGGGACGCCGACGTCGTGACCGGGCCCTCGGAGCCCTGGTTCGAGAACGGCGCGCCGGGTTGGATCGTGGCCAGCGGCTTCTTCGAGCCTCCCGCACATGCGGACGGTGCGGTGCTGACGACGGCCTACACGAACAACGTGCTCGTTCGTACACGCGCCCTGGCGAACCTCGAGCCGCTCTTCGACGAGCGCCTCGCGCTCACCGGCAGCAGCGACAGCGAATTCTTCGGGCGCGTCGCGCGCGCCGGGCGATCGATTCGCTGGTGCGCAGGGGCCCGCACGCGCGAGCGAATCGGCCCGACGCGTGCCCGCGCGGGTTGGATCCTGCAGCGGAGCTTCCGCCACGGCAATGCGGCGGGCTTCGTCGGAACCCAGTGCCAGCAACCCGCCCGTTCCCGCTGGAGCGTGGCGGCCCAGGGCGTCTGGTGCCTGGTGCGCGGCAGCGCGTCACTCGCCTGGGCCGCGCTCCGCGGGCGCGCCGCCTGGGTGAAGCCACTGACCCTCGCCTCGGTGGGCTGCGGTCTGCTCGCGTCGTCCTGGGGCGTCGTCTACGAGGAGTACCGCCAGATCCACGGCGGCGACGACGCCTAGGGCTCGGCCGTCGTCCGCCAGCGGCCTTCGTAGAGCTGGAGTCGCCAGGCCGAATCGGGATCCTCGAACGCGCCGCGCCAGCGCAGTCCACTGGCCTGGGCTGCCACCGGATCGATCTCCACGGCCGAGAGCACGTAGTCGGCGCCGAGCGCCTGCAACGCAGCGGGATCGAGCCGGAGAGCCTCGACCCTCCCTTCGCGGTCTGCGGTGTGGAAATAGTCGAGGCCGAGCTCGCGGGAGAAGACGTAGGCGCGGCTCCCCCAGCCATCGAAGTAGCGGGCGATCCGCGGCGCCGCCTCGAGCTCCGCGGCCATGACCCGCCGCAGCGCGTGCTTCTGTTCCAGTGCGTAGTTCGGGACGTAGCCGTCGGCCGTGTGAAAGCCGTTGTAGGCCGCGATCGTCGGGTGCAGTCCGAGACTCACCACCCGATAGCTGCCTGCGGTCCGCCCGATCGCGTCGCGAATCGCCGAGAACTGGCTCTCGGCATAGAACGCGCGATACGAGATCCCACGCTCCGCGAACACCCGGAGTGCATCGCTCGCGAAGACCGTCGCCAACAGCTGGGCGCCGATCAGCGTACGGACCCAGAGGTCGCGCTGTTCCGGGGATCGTGCGCGATCGGCGATCCCCGCGAGCGCCAGCCCGAAGCCCACGGTCCACAGCAGCGGCAGGAGCGTGTAGAAACGATCCGCCGTGAACCCGACGCCGAAGGAGAGCAGCGTACGGACCGGCCCGAACCCGCTCCACCGGTACAGCACGTAGAGCAGCACGATCGCGCCGATTCCGGCGAGCACGCCGGCGAGCGCGCGACGCGTCGCGCGACGACCTCCCGGCAGGGCGAGGGCCAGTAGCAGCGTGGTCCCCATGACCGGCCAGGCGACGGGCAGCGCGTGGGTCGGACCCTCCCAGAATGCGTCCCAGCCCTTGCCGAGGGCCCAGCGGAAGGGCAGCAGACGGGGGTCGAACTCGGTGCGATGAGAGACGAAGGAAGCGCCGCTCAGCGCCTCGACGACGAGGCGGTAGTCCACGATCAGATGCAAGACCGCGAAGACCACCAGGCCGCCCCAGAACGGCGTGCGCAGCCGGCGCTCGCGCCACACGTCGCGCGCACCGAACGCCGCGAATACAGCGATGAAGAACGCCGTGGCAAAGATCAGGAAGCCGTAGAACGGGAGGGCGACGAGCACCGCCCAGTCTCGCCAGTGGCCGCCGCCGCGACGCAGCGCGAGCAGGGCGTGCGCCGCCCAGGGTTGCCCCGCGATCGCGGCGCCGCCCGACGGCCAGAACGGGAGCCAGGCCCAGACCAGCGCGACGAGCGCGCTCCACTCGAGGCAGCGCTCCTCGCCGCGGAAGACCTCGTCCCGCAGGAGCAGGAACATGCCGACCCAGGCAATCCCCCGCAGCAAGAGCTGGTTGACCCAGCTGGCGGTGTACGGATCGAAGACCACGTAGAGCCAGAGCTGAAGGTTCCACTCCGAGGGAAGCACGGCCCTGGGGAGCCCGCCGAGCAGGTTCGGAACGACGGCCTCGTTGGGCGCGAAGATCCGCCCGCTCTCGGCGAGCACCTTCCACGCGACCAGCGTCGAGTCCAGGTGATCGTGGATGCGGACGAACCCGTCCTCGCCCATCGCGACCCACGGCGCGACGTAAAGAGCGACGCCCAGGAACCCCACGGCGCCACACGCCCACAGCGGCATGTCAGGGCTCGACGAGATCCAGGACGGCCTCGATGACCCGATCTTGCTCGTCCGCGGAGAGCTCGAAGTAGCAGGGCAACCGGATCAGCCGAGCCGCCAGCTCCTCGGTCACCGGGAGGTCGTCGGGCGCGTAGCCCATCGCCCGCCCCATGGGCGAGCTGTGGAGCGGTACGTAGTGGAAGACGGCTTGGATTCCTTCCTTCTCGAGCCCGTGCAGGATCCGGTTCCGATCGACCGCCGATTCCGCGATCAGGTAGAACATGTGCCCGTTGCAGGTGGTGTCGACGGGCACCGTCGGCAGGGTCGCCAGACCCGCTTCCTCGAGCGGCGCCAGCCCCACCCGATAGCGGGAGAAGATCGCGGCCCGCTTGTGGGTGATCTCGGCGGCCTCCTCGAGCTGGGCGTAGAGGAAGGCCGCGTTGAGTTCGGACGGCACGTAGGACGAGCCCACATCGACCCACGAGTACTTGTCGACGTCACCGCGCAGGAACTGGCTGCGATTGGTGCCCTTCTCGCGCAGGATCTCGGCGCGTTCGATCCAGGCCGGATCGTTCACCACCAACGCCCCACCCTCGCCGCAGATGAAGTTCTTCGTCTCGTGAAAGCTGAAGCAGCCGAGCTGCCCGAACGTACCGAGCGGCCGACCCCGGTAGTTCGAGTTGACGGCCTGTGCCGCGTCCTCGACGACCCATAGATCGTGGTGATCGGCGATCTCGAGAATGCGGTCCATCGCACAGCCCACACCCGCGTAGTGCACCGGCACGATGCCGCGGGTCCGCGGACCGATCGCCGCTTCGAGCTGCTCCTCATCGAGATTGAGCGTGTCAGGGCGGATGTCGACGAAACGCAGCCGCGCCCCCCGCAGCGCAAACGCGTTCGCCGTCGACACGAAGGTGAAGGACGGGAGGATCACCTCGTCCCCTTCCTCGACGTCGCAGAGCATCGCGGCCATCTCGAGGGCCGCGGTGCACGAGGTCGTGAGCAGCACGCGCGCCGCGCCCGTCGTCCGTTCGAGCCAGGCCTCACAGCGCCGGGTGAAGGCCCCGTTGCCCGCGAGCTGCCCTTCCAACACGGCCTGGGAGATGTAGAAGAGCTCCTTCCCCACGATGAACGGCTTGTTGAACGGGATCCTCTCGGTCACGAAAACCTCACGCGCAGCGTCTTCCACGGCAGCAGGCTGCCCTCCGGGCCGGTCAGCCGGGTGATGCGCAGGAGCCCGGTGCCGCAGACCACGACGGGCTCACCGCCCTCGGCGATCCGCCAGACCTTCCCGACCTGGCGCACCTCGAAGGGCAGATCCGGCTCCACCGTCACGGCCTCGATCTGGACGACCTGGCCCGCGACGCGGGCGCGCGCACCACCGAGGGGTGGCCCCAGCGCGCGGACCGTGCGCTCGAGGCGCTCGGCGGATTCGGTCCAGTCGAGGAAATAGTCTTCTTCGTCTCGCCACAGGCTGTAGGTCGCCTGGGAGTCGTCCTGGGGTGTCGCAACCAGGTTCCCCGCGACGAGCCCCCGGACACCTTCGCAAACGCCCTCGACGTAGAGCGGGATCACCCGCGTCATCAGGTCGCCGATCGCGTGGTGCGCGCCCACCCGAGTCCGGTGCTGCGCGATGACGTCACCGGTATCGACCTCGGGTTCGGCCAGGAACACGGTGACCCCGACCTCCGGATCGCCCTGGATCAGCGCGGTCGCCAGCGGTGCGAAGCCCCGATACTTCGGAAGGAGCGAATCGTGGGCGACGAGCACCCGTCGCGGCAGGGCGTCGAGCAACCACGGCGGCACCAGGTAGCGCCATCCGACCATCGCCATCGCGTCGACCTGATGCGCGTCCAGCGCGTCCGGTCCCGCGATCACGTCCCGCCACACCAGCACCGGCACGTCGGCCTTCGCCGCCCGATCGCGCAGCGCGGCGGCCGACGGGTCGTGCTTCGAGACGCTGAGCGCCAGCGGGAGGCGCGGGAAGCGCTCGAGCAGCGCATCGAACACCGTCTCCCCGCGCGCGCCCCCGAAACAGCAGAGCAGGCGACGGATCGTCACGGTCGTCGCTCCCGCACGAGGAAGGCAGGCTTCCCGCTCTGTTTCAGGAAGATCTTACCGACGTACTCCGCCACCACGCCCAGGCACACGAGCTGCACCCCGCCGAGGAAGAACACGGCCACCGCCAGGACGGCCACGCCCGACTCGACCGGATGGCCCGCCAGCGAGGCGCCCACGCTGCCCGCACCCACCGCGAGCGCGCCCGCCGCCACGGCGAGCCCCGCCAGCGAGATGGCGCGCAGCGGCAGCGCCGTGAACGTGAGAAGCGCGACCCCGAAGTGCCGCAGGAGCTTCCCGAGCGTGTAGTTGGAATCCCCGGACCAGCGCTCCTCGTGGGCGACCTCCACGGCGCTCGTGTGGTGGGTGATCCAGCTGATCAGACCGTCGGTGTAGAGGTAGTCGTGCTGCTGGCGCGCCAAGGCGTCGATGACCGGGCGGGCGATGAGGCGATAGTTGCTATAGCGCGGGTGGATGCCGGGAATGGCCACGCGAATGAGCTGCCGCGAGAGGCGCGAGGTCCAGTTGCGGAACCGTGAGTGGCGCCGGTCCTCGAAGTAGCCGAACACCACGTCGAAGCCGCCACGTTCCTGCTCGGCGATGAGCTTCGGGAGTTCTTCGGGCGGATTCTGCAGGTCGTCGTCCAGCGTGACGACGAAGTCGCCGCGCGCGTGCTGGAAGCCACACATCAGCGCGTTGTGCTGACCGAAGTTCCGCATGAGGCGGAAGCCGCGGATGCGCGCGTCCTCGGAGGCCAGCCCCGCGACGACGTCCCAACTGGTGTCGCGACTGGCGTCATCGACCAGCAGGAGCTCCCAGGACACCGCGAGCGTCTCGAAGATCTTCTGGAGCCGCGCCACGAGCAGCGGGAGGATCCGCGCGCTCTGATACACGGGCACCACCACCGAGAACCGCGGTACCTCGATGGCGCACAGGGCGCAGGGCTCTCCCGGCGCCTGGGCCGGCGTCCCGCAGACATCGCACTCGAGCGAGCTCACCCCGCGCGCACCTCTCCCTGGGCCCGGTCCAGCCACCGCGCCCTCTCCGTGCTCCTCTCATCGGTAGAGAAGCCGCAGAGCTGGACCCGAGAGGCCCGCCGTTGCGGGAGATTTCAGGAACCTCGCGGAATCGCTACCCGCGGGGAGGCCTGCGCGCCACGGCCACCCAGGAGCTTCCCCAGCGTGGCGCTCGGCCGGCCGCGATCTGCTTGCGTTCGCCCGCCAGACGCCGGTCGACCCAACGCCGCGCCCAGCCGGTCGCGTGGTGGTCCTGTCGCGTGCGGGCGGCATCGGCTTCCGCCGGCAGCGCGCCACCGCGAGCCCTGCGCCACCGGGACGGCAGGGACCGGCCGACCCAGATGGGCCCCACGAGCGCCCCGAAGCAGGCGCTCGACCACTCGAGTTCGAGCCCTCGGCTGGCCAGAAGCTGCTCGAACTCTCCACGCCGATAACGCCGCTGGTGCTGGGCAATCTCGTCTTCATCACTCCAGAGCCAGGGATGCGCGGGGACCGTCGCATAGAGACGACCCCCCGGAATGAGCGCATCGACCGCCGCCTGCACGAGGGTGCCGGGATCCTCCAGATGCTCGAGCACGTCGAAGAGCCCGACCGCTCCCACCGTTTCGGGACCGAAGCCGAGATCCTGCCAGTGGCCCTGGATCACCCAGTCGACGCCGCGTCGCCGCGCGATCACACACCCTTCTGCTCCGGGCTCCACGAGAGCCGTCGAGAGCCCGAGACCTTCGAAGAAGCGCGCCTGATAGCCATTCCCACCGCCGACGTCGAAGAGCCGCCCCGGCGGAGGGAAACACTGGAGAAGGGACGCGAGCACCTGGTTTCGGTGCTCGAACCAGAAGCTCCCGTCCTCGACGGCCGCGAAGACCCCTCGGGCCTGGTCGGGATAGGCCACGGCCTCGTGGGAGTTCCGCGCTGGACGCCACACGCCCTCCGGCCCGGCAGAGAGCGCCAGGCCGCACGACCCGCAGGGCGCTGCGTCACGTCCGTGAAAGACGGCGCAGTCAGGTCGCTGACACAGAGCGGTCTCGCCGCCCCGGGGTTCCCGTTTCCCCACGCCGCTTCCCGTTTTCCCCACGCCCCGTCCCGTTGTTTCCACACCACTTCGCATCGGACGATCGCGCTGGGGGTCGGAGCCCGGCTTCACTCGCCCAGGGCGTCCCGCCAGCCCGCGAGCCAGGTCTCCGCCCGGGGCCCGCCCGCGCGGGCCTCGATCACGCGCTCGGCCTCCCCATCGCGATCGAGGGTGATCGCGAGATGGTCCGCGGGCCAGGCCTCCGGTACCCGTTCGCTCCACTCGACCGCGAGCACACGATCCGAGCCGAGCCAATCGAGCAAGCCCGCATTCTCGAGCTCCAGGGCGTCGGCCACGCGGTAGCAATCGACATGAACCAACCGGCCACCGTGTGGAAGCACGTGTTCTGCTGCCAACACGAACGTTGGACTCTGTACGCGCGCTGGATCGAGACCGAGACCCTCGGCAAGCCCCTTCACGAAGTGCGTCTTCCCGGCGCCCAGGGGTCCGCTCAGGCAGAGCACCGCACCGCGCCCGGGGTCGAGGGCCAGGGCGAGGCTCGCTGCGATCTCGGCGGTGCGCTCAGGAGTCGGGGAAACCCATCGCAAGCGCGTGGTCCTCTTCCTGGAACGAGAAGCCGGGGACGCTCCGCTCCCGGAGCTCAGCGATCGCCGCCGGGAGCCCCTCGAGAAGGTCGCGGGCCTGGAGTCCCGCGTCCCCGAACTGGCGCGACCAGCGATCCGCTGCGGCCCCGTGCAGGTACACCCCGAGACACGCGGCGTCGAACACCCCGACGCCCTGGGCGAGCAACGCCGTGATGGCACCCAGCAGCACGTCCCCGGTGCCCCCTGTCGCGAGTGCGGGCCCCCCGGTCGGGTTGATCCGCTCGTATTCGTCGGGCGAAGCGATGACCGTGCCCGCACCCTTCAAGACGACGACCGCACCCGTACGCGCGGCGAGCTCGCGCGCTGCGCCGAGGCGATCCTCGTTGATGGTCGCGGCGGAGAGGTCGAGCAGCGCGCCCGCTTCGCCCGGATGCGGCGTCAACACCGTCGCGCCGGGTCGCCCCCGCAATGGCTCGAGGTCTCCGGCGAAGGCGAAGAGCGCGTCGGCATCCAGCGCGAGTGGAGACTCGATCCGCTTCGACACAGCGCGCACCCAGGCCAGCGTTTCTTCGCCTCGCCCGATGCCGGGGCCGAGCCCCACGGCGTCGCGGGTCCGCGCCAGCGAGACGACGCCCTCTTCGGCGGCTGCCGCGAAGACGCTGCCGTCGAGATCCGGCAGGGGCTCCGTCATCGCTTCCAGGGTCTTCTCTTCGCAGACCTCGTGCACACCCGCCGGACACGCGAGGGTCACCAGCCCCGCCCCGGTCCGCCCGGCCGCTTCGGAGGCGAGGATCGCGGCCCCGGTCTTTCCCTGGGAGCCAGCCACGATCAGGGCGTGGCCGAAGCTGCCCTTGTGCCCCGATCGGGGCCGTTCGGGAAGCGCAGTTGCCGCACCCGTCTGGGTCCATGTGCTCACATGACGCGTGAGGGTTCTCGAAGTTCCGCCGTCGCCATCGGGAGCGTCCTGGGGGTCCGGAGCCGTATCGGCGATCCCGATCCGCGCGACCTCGATGCCCCCCGCGTGGGAACGCCCCGGCTCGAGCAGGTGCCCGGGCTTGGGGAGCCCGAGCGCGACCGTGAGATCCGCCTCGACCGCGGTCCCCTGGACTTGACCCGTGTCGGTGTGGATGCCGCTGGGAATGTCGACGGCGACCACCCGCACCCTTCCGCCGGACGCACCGCGCAGGAAGTTGAGCTGCTCGACCCACTGTGCGAGAGCGCCGGTGAGCGGGCGTGCGAGCCCGGTCCCGAAGAGTGCGTCGACGACGACGCCTTCCGTGGCCACGCCGCGCAGCGGAGGCTCCAGCGTGTCGGCGACGTCGACGCCGACGGCCCGGGCCCGCGCGCGCTGCACCGCGGCGTCCTCGCCGGGCGCGCCAGCCAGGGAAGCGAAGACGGGAACGCCGAGCAGCTTCAGCTGCCGCGCGATCACCAACCCGTCGCCGCCGTTGTTCCCGCGGCCACAGACGACGTGGACGAGCTCACCGGGACGACGCACCGACAGCACCAGACGCACGACTTCGCGCCCGGCGCTCTCCATGAGCACTTCCGCCGGAATGCCCCACCCCTCGATCGTGTGGCGGTCGAGCGCGCGCATCTGCGCCGCGCTCGGGAGGGGCCAGCTCCGCCGTGTCACGCGATGAGATCCCGCAGGTCGCGCAGGGCGCGGTCCAGACCGACGAGCACTGCGCGCGACAGCGCCGCGCGGCCGACCGCCACCCGCTCTGCAGCGGGCGCCGCTTCGACGACCTCCGGGAGCGCGCGGTAGTCGAGCCCACCCGACACCCCGACCCCGAGTCCGACCTTCGCCGCCAGGCGGGCGGCGTCCCCGAGCTGCTCGAGCGCCTGACGGCGCTCGTTGCCCGGCAGATCGACCAGCGCGCCGGTGTAGAGCTCTACGCGGGAGACGCCCGCGGCATGCGCCGCCTTCACCGCGTCGAGGTTCGGCGGAATCAGCCCCGCCACGACGAGACCAGCTTCGCGCAGGCCCCGAATCGCTCCGGCGATCCCGTCGGCGTCCTGGCGCAGATCGAGCGGGCTCGCCGCCGCGCGTCCTTCCGCACGGTCGCCGGCGAGCAGCACGGCATCGGGGCGCAGCTCCAGAGCCGCGCGCAGCAGCGTCTCGAGGGCGGGCATGCGCAGCTCGAGGCGTCGCGCCGCGCGTCGCGTATCCCGCAGGTCCTCTTCACTGACCGGCTTGCCGTCGACGTTAACGCCGAGGCGCACGGCATCGACGCCCGCGAGTTCCGCCAGGGTCGCGGCCGCCGCCAGGTCGACTTCACTCGCCGCCGTCGCCTCTCGCAGGCTCGGCAACGCATCCAGCTCCAGAATCAAGCTCCGCACTAGTCCACCTCTCCCAGACTCTGCTGCAACGCGCCCGCCAGCTCATCGGCTGCCGACCGCACCCGCTCTTCGTCGTCTCCTTCGACCATCACCCGCGCCTTGGGCTCGGTGCCGCTGTACCGCACCAGGACGCGGCCACGGCCCTGGAGCTCGGACTCGACCCGGGCAAGCACCTGCTGAAAGCGCGGCAGCTCCTCGACCGCACGCTTCTTCGCCACGGTGACGTTCACGAGCACCTGGGGGACCGGCTCGAAATCCGCGACGAGTTCGGAGAGCCGCTTGCCGCTGCGGCGCAGGATCGCGAGCACCTGGAGCGCCGTCAGCAGCCCGTCGCCCGTCGTGTTGTGATCGAGCAGCACCACGTGGCCCGACTGTTCGCCGCCGAGATTCAGCCCCTGCTCGCGCATGGCCTCCACGACGTAGCGATCGCCCACCGCGGTTCGCACGAGTTCGAGTCCGAGACCGGCCAGGCCACGCTCGAGCCCGAGATTGCTCATCACGGTTGCCACGACCTTCCCCGCACGCAGGGCGCCGCGGGAATGGAGATCGCGCGCCAGGAGGAGCAGCAGCGCGTCGCCGTCGACCGTCTGACCGCGCTCGTCGATCATGATGCAGCGGTCGGCATCTCCGTCGAGGGCGATGCCGACGTCGGCGCGCAGCTCCTCGACCTTCGCGCCCGTGCGCTCGGGATGGAGCGCACCGAAACCATCGTTGATGTTGCGACCGTTCGGGTCGACGCCGAGCGCGAACACCTCCGCCCCCAGCTCGTGTAGCACCGTCGGACCGACCTTGTACGCCGCGCCGTGACCACAGTCGAGCACGACGCGCAGGCCGTCGAGCTCCAGGTCGCGGGGGAAGCTGTTCTTCAGGAACACGACGTAGCGCCCTTCGACGTCGTCGATCCGCCGCGCAGCGCCAATCGCGTCGGCAGGCGCGCGGTGCTGCGCGAGTTCGCCGCTCGCGATCAGCTCCTCCATCCGCATCTCGAGGGCGTCGGGAAGCTTGAAGCCGTCGCGCGAAAAGAACTTGATGCCGTTGTCCTGATACGGATTGTGACTCGCCGAGATCATCACGCCGGCGTCGCAGCGCATGTCCGCCGTCAGGAAAGCCATGCCCGGCGTGGGCATCGGACCCACCTGCAACACGTCGACGCCCATCGAGCACACGCCCGCCGCGAGGGCATCCTCGAAGAGGTAGCCCGAGAGCCGGGTGTCCTTGCCGATGATCACCCGGGGCCGGTCCTTCCCCCGGCTCGCGAACACGTGGGCCACGGCCTGCCCCAGAGCCAGGGCGGTCTCGGCGGTCATCGGGTGCTCATTGGCGCGGCCGCGCACCCCGTCGGTCCCGAACAAACGCTCGCTCATGCGCTCGGATTCTCTCCTGCCGCGTCGGGGGAGACGACCGGCGGCTCCGGAATCGCGACGATCTCGACCCGAACGGTGATCTCGTCGTCCTCTTCCATCCAGACGTGATCCACCAGCGAAAGCCGGACCTTCCGCTCCACCGATCCGCTGAGCCCACGAATGTCGATGGTCTCGGTGACGGCTTCTCGCATGCGCAGCACTTCGCGACGTTCTCCGGTCAGCCACACCTGGGTTGGCTCCACGTCGATCACCCCGAGCTCGTAGCCCGCCGCCGGGTCTCCCGTGACATCGGCGCGCACGCGCAGCGACTTGCGCCCGCGGCGGGCGAAGCGCAGCTCGAGACTCGCGGGAGAACGGCTGACGATCCGGGCGCCGGTGGGGAGCTGCTCTTCGATGCGACCCGCGTCCACCTCGTAGATGGCGTCCCCGGCCTGGGCGCCCGAGACCTCGACGGGGTAGTCGATCCGCGACGGCCCGACGTCGCGCAGCGCCGCCCGGCTCCCGAGGACGCGAATGTTCACCGCCCGCGCGCTCTGCCCGACCAGGACGAGGTCGTCCGGCACGCCCTCGAACACGATCGGGATGTCCACGCCGCGTTCGATCTCGGAGGTACCGTGGGCCATGCTCCACAGCGCCATCGCGATCAGCCAAGCGAGCAGCAGGGTTCCGAAGCGGATCGGCATCCTTCCCTAGACCGCCTTCTGCATCGAGCCGTCGTCGTCCGGCGCGGGAGGCGGCTCTTCCGGATCGGAAGACGCCTCTTCTTCGCCCTCGCCTTCCTCGCCCTCTTCGCTCTCGGGCAGCGGCTCGACGGCGAGCTCGGTCGCGGGGATGTCGCGCAGATCGCGGCGATCGCCGTTCAGGATGTCCCGCAAGACCGCACGCAGCCTGGGCCCGTCGAGGCCCTGGGCCATCGCGCCGCCGAAGACGAGCGAGATCGCTCCGGTCTCCTCGGAGACGACGACCACGACTGCGTCGGTTTCCTCGGTGAGGCCCACCGCCGCGCGATGGCGCGTGCCAACCCCTTCGGGCAGGTCTTCGCGCAGCGTCAGCGGGAGGATGCAGCCGGCGTACGAGATGCGCCCGGCCTGCACGACCACGGCGCCGTCGTGGAGCGGCGAGTAGGGAATGAAGATCGAGACCAACAAATCCTTGGCGACCGTCGCGTCGAGCGCGGTGCCGGTCTCGGTCTCGATCTGGTCATCGAGCTGGGTCTCGCGCTCGAGGACGACCAACGCACCGATGCGCTTGCGGGCCAGCTCCTGACAGGAGCGCACCACTTCTTCGACGATCTGGGTCTCGCGCGCCAAGGAAACCGACGGGAAGAACCCGCGGCCCACCCGCGCGAGGGCGCGCCGGATGTCGTGCTGGAAGAGCACGATCACGATCAACACGCCGTACTGGACGAAGTTCTCGAGGACGGTGCGCAGCGTGACGAGCTGGAAGAACTCGGAGGCCAGGCTCGCCGCGAACAGCACGAGCAGCCCGAGCATGATCTGGAACGCGCGCGTGCCGCGGATCAGCAGCAAGAGCCAGTAGATCCCGATCGTCACCAGCACGATGTCGATCACGTCGCGAACCGGGTCGAAGTTCGCGCCGAAGACCTCGATGAGATCCTGGATCCACTCCCAGATCGTCTCGATCACGCCGGGGTCCTCCCGGCGTCCGCATCACGGGCCGCTCGCAACGCGCGCGCGACGGCGACCACCCGGACCGCTCCGGCCACGTCGTGCACCCGCACCGTGTCGGCGCCCTCATAGACGGCGATCGCACACGCGGCGTGGGTGGCCGCATCGCGTTCGGGAGCGGGGTCCCCGGTGAGCGCGCCGAGAAAGGCCTTGCGCGAGGGTCCGACCCACACGGGGAAGCTCCCCCCCACGGCCCCGCGCAGCGCGCCGATGCGGGTCAGCAGCGCGTGGTTGTCTTCGGGGCGCTTTCCGAATCCGATCCCGGGATCGACCGCCAGCGCTGCGTCTGGCAGGCCGGCGTCGCGCGCCCAGGCGACCGACTCGCGGAGCTCGCCGGCCACCTCTTCGATCACGCGGTCGTAGTGCGGGTCGTCCTGCATCGTCTCCGGCGTACCGCGGGCATGTCCGAGGACCAGGCCAGCACCATGTCGCGACACGACCTCGGCGAGCGCGGGCTCGAAGCGCAGACCCGAGACATCGTTGACGACCTCGGCGCCCGCGGCGAGCGCGGCATCCGCCACCTCTGACTTGCGGGTGTCGACCGAGATCGGCGTGGCGAAACGCTTCGCGAGCGCCTCGATCAGCGGAACGGTGCGCGCGCACTCTTCGTCGACCGAGACCTCGCGAGCCCCCGGCCGGGTCGATTCGCCGCCCACATCGAGAAGATCGACGCCGGCTTCGACCTGCCCGGCCGCCAGTTCGAGCGCAGGCCCGAGATGGAGTCCGCCTCCATCGACGAACCGACCGCCGTCCGAGAAGGAGTCCGGGGTGGCGTTGAGTACACCGACCACCCGTGCCGTCTGCAGGATCGCCGACATGCGGCGCTCCTCCTAGCCGGGAACGGGCTCGGGGTCGGGTAGCTTGTCTCCGGGGAAGGTCTCGGAGGGCTCCGCCTCGGCCCGTTTCCGCGGGGGGTCGTTCTTTTTCGCGGGGACGACGGGGGTGGGGAGCGGGGGCATCGGTCTGCCCTCGAGCAAGCACTTCAGCTCCTCGGCGTCGAGGGTCTCGCGCTCGAGAAGCGCTTCGCTGATGCGGTCGAGAATCTCCCGGTTCTCATCCAGCAGGTTGTAGGCCGACTTGTACTGGTTCGTCAGGATGTCACTGATTTCCTGATCGATCTGCATGGCCTTGTCGTTGCTGTAGTCCTTGCGGGCGACGAAATCGCGGCCCAGGAACACGTCGTGATCGTCGTCGGCGAAGGACACCGGCCCGATCTTGTCGCTCATGCCGTAGGTGCAGACCATGCGTCGCGCCTGCTCCGTGGCCTGCTTCAGGTCGTTCGAGGCGCCGGTGGTGAAGTGGCCGAAGACCAGCTCCTCGGCGGCCCGACCGCCCATGGCGTGCTTGATCTGAGCCAGGATCTCCTGCTTCGAGAGGCCGTAGCGGTCCTCTTCCGGCATGGTCATCGTCACGCCCAGGGCCATTCCGCGCGGGATGATCGTGACCTTGTGCACCGGATCGGCCTCTTCGGTGAGCATTGCGACCAGCGCGTGCCCGGCCTCGTGGTAGGCCGTCTCGCGCTTGTCCTCTTCGCTCATGATGAGGCTCTTGCGCTCGGTGCCCAGGATGACCTTGTCCTTCGCCGCTTCGAAGTCGACGATGTGGACCTGATCGGCGTCGCGACGGGCCGCGAGCAGCGCGGACTCGTTCACCAGGTTCTGGAGGTCGGCACCGACGAAGCCCGGGGTGCCCCGCGCGATGATCTCGAGGTCGACGTCGTCGGCCAGGTTCACGCGGTTGGTGTGGACCTTGAGGATGGCGATGCGGCCGCGCAGGTCGGGGCGCGGCACCACCACGCGGCGGTCGAAGCGCCCGGGGCGCAGCAGCGCCGGGTCGAGCACGTCGGGCCGGTTGGTGGCGGCGATCAGGATCACGCCTTCGTTGCTCTCGAAGCCATCCATCTCGACGAGCAGCTGATTGAGCGTCTGCTCGCGCTCGTCGTGACCGCCGCCCAGCCCGGCGCCGCGGTGGCGCCCGACGGCGTCGATCTCATCGATGAAGATGATGCAGGGAGCGTTCTTCTTGCCTTGCAAGAAGAGGTCGCGGACGCGCGACGCACCGACGCCCACGAACATCTCGACGAAGTCACTTCCCGAGATGGAGAAGAACGGCACACCGGCCTCGCCGGCGACGGCGCGGGCCAGCAGCGTCTTGCCCGTGCCGGGCGGTCCGATCAGGAGGACGCCTTTCGGAATGCGGCCGCCCAGGCGGGTGAACTTCTTGGGCTCGCGCAGGAACTCGATGATCTCCTCGAGCTCGACCTTCGACTCTTCGACGCCTGCGACGTCCTCGAAGGTGACGCGATGTTGATTCTCGGTGAGCAGGCGGGCCCGGCTCTTGCCGAAGCTCATCGCCTTGCCCCCACCCGCCTGCATCTGGCGGATGAAGAAGATCCAGAGACCGATGATCAGCAGCAGCGGGAACCACATGATCAGGATCTGGCGCCAGAAGCCGGCCTCGGGCTTCGGCCGGGCCTCTACGGTCCCGACCTTCGTGCGGAGATTCGCGATCAGGCCTTCGGTGATGGCCGGTGCGTAGGTGGTGAACTCGCTGCCATCGCTCTTCGTGCCGCTGATCTGGTTCTCCTCGATCACGACCGAGGAGATCGACTCGCGCTCGACTTCTTCGAGGAAGTCGCTGTAGGCCAGGGGCGGCGGCGGCTGCTGGCCCTGCCGCAGCATCGTCACCAGCAGGAGGATCATCACCAGGATGACGACCCAAAGAGCCATGTTTCGGTACTGGTTGTTCACCCGATTCTCCGCTGGCCGCCGGCTGTGCGGCGGGCTCGACCCGCTGGGCGCTCGGGCCAAAAGCTGAGTGTTGAGAACAGTTTAACAGACGGATTCACCACTGCCGGGAAGCGGCCCCAGGGTGCACTCTCCGGCCCGCCCTTGGAGTGAAAGCCCCCCAGGCAGCTCGATGCGGCGACCGCCCCGGGGCTCCGCGAGAAACGCGAGCATCCGCTCCAGGTGGACGCGCTCAATGCTGCGCCCCGCCCCAGCCCGGATCAGCGCCTCGCGGGCAACCCGCCGGGCCAACGCGGCCGGCAGCGATCCCCAGTCCTTCACGTCGATCCGCAGCCATGCCCCCTCGACCACCAAACGCGCGCGCACCTCCTGCGCGACAGCCGCCTGGATCCATTCGGAATCCCTACGTTGTGCTTCGGCAAGCTGGGCGACGGTCTGGAGTAGCTGGGGGTTAAAGTCGGCCTGCAACCCGGGGATCCAGTGCCGGCGTAGGCGATTGCGTGCATAGGCATCGCTCGTGTTCGACGCATCCTCCCGCCATGCAAGGCCATGGAAGCCAGCGTAGGCGGCGATCTCGGCTCCGCTCTCCGCCAGCAGCGGCCGCCAGACGCGCCCGTCGACGGTGCGCTCGGGAATCCCGCCGAGCCCGTCGGGGCCCGTTCCCCGGAACAGACGCAGCAGGACCGTCTCGGCCTGATCGTCGGCGTGGTGGGCCGTCAGGACGATGTCGGCCTGGACCCGAGCCGCCAGCCGCGTGAAGGCCGCGTAGCGCAGCCGTCGCGCGGCTTCCTGGAGCGTCTCTCGGCCGCGCCCGGCTTGCCCTGCCCGCGCCGCCCGGGGATCGATGGCCTCCGTGGCGAAAGCGCAGCCCCACCGACGGGCGAGATCGGCCACGAAGGCCTGGTCCGCATCGGCCTCGGCTCCTCGCAACCCGTGGTGGACGTGGATCAGCGCCGCTCGGGCTCCCAGGCGCGCCGCCAGCCGCCACACCAGATGCGCGAGGACCGTCGAGTCGCGCCCTCCGGAGACGGCGACCGCCAGGCCCAGGCCGCGCGCCCCACCCTCGGCGAGCACGTCGGCCACGCGACGCTCGAACCGCTCGGCTCGGCGTTTCGGCGTATCCTCGTCGCGCTTGCGTCGGGTGGCCAAGGGAAACTCCGCACGGGTACCCCCCTAGTGTGGCCCCGACCGCGGCGCCGAGCCATTTCCCCGCGGCGCCGCGAACCGGAGGAAGCGTGGCTGCGAAGAAGTCGACCGCCAAGAAGACGACGGCGAAGAAGACCACCAAGAAGAAGGCCACGCGCCGCAAGAAGGTCGCCGCCGATTCACGCGGCCTGACACCGGCCGAGGTCGAAGCCGGCGGCGGCGCAGCCGCGCTGGAGCCGCTGGCGAAGCGGGTGGAATCCGTCGGCGGTCAGGTGCTCGCGCGCTACGCCGACCCGCTCGGCGGCACCCCTCTGCTGCTCGCGGTACTGCCGATCGCCGAGGTGATGCCGACCCCGTTCCAGCGCGACCTCTCCGACGCCCATGCGAAGCGCCTCGCCGACGTCGTCGACAAGGTGAACATCTTCCTCGACCCGGTGATCGCCGTGGAAGCAGGGGAAGCCTCGGGGCCTTCCTTCTGGACGCCGAACGGGCTGCATCGTCTGACGGCGCTGCAACGCATGGGCGCCCGCAGCATCACGGCCCTGGTGTCGCCGGACCCGGGCCTCGCGTACCGGATCCTCGCCCTCAACACCGAGAAGGCGCACAACACCAAGGAACGCTCCCTCGAAGCGGTGCGCATGGCGCGCGGCCTCGCCGATCTCGACCCGAGCAAGCCCGAGAAGGAATACGCCCTCGAGCTCGAGGACGGTTCCCTCATCACGCTGGGCTGCGCCTACGAGCAGCGCGCGCGCTTCGCGGGCGGTGCCTACGCGCCGGCACTCAAGTCGAGCGACGCCTTCCTCGACGACCCGCTCCCCGAAGCCCTCGCCCGTCGCGAGGCCCGGGCCGAGAAGCTCCTGACCATCGAAGACCGCGTGGCCGAGATCGCCAAGGGCCTGAAGGAACGCGGCTTCGACAGCCCCTACCTGCGCAACTTCGTGGTGGCGCGCATCCGCCCGTTCCGGCCGCGCGGGAAAGCGGCACCCGACGCCGACGCGCTCCTCGACCACATGCAGACCGCCGCCGAAAAGTTCGACGTGGGCAAGGTCAACGAGAGCCAGGTGGCGAAGACAGCGGGCGGCAGGGACTAGCGGCCGCCGCGCGCGCGAGACCGCTTTGCGGCCGCGAGCCCGAGGAGGCCCAGGTCCGCGACCGCGACGATAGCCGGTTCCGGGATCGTCGCGACGAACAGGGAGCTCTGACCCGAGAGCGGATTGGTCGCAGGGTCCCCGACCTCCTCACCGACGCCCACGAAGACCCGCCCGGTGCCCGACACGTCGATGAGTCGGAGCAGGCGTCGGTCGCCGATGTCGAGGCCCTGCGCCCCGAGCAGCGCTTCGAGGGTGATCATGCCCGGGTTCTCGTACCAGACGAACGCCTCGGAGCCGCGATCGCAAGTGGCCTCCCCGACGATCACGCTGCCGTCGAACGAGACCCCGTTGACGCGGCTCGCAAAGCCACCCCCATCGAGGTCGCCCAGGCCGAGGAGCTGGCCGTCCTTCCAGACCGCCGCTTCCGTCCCCAGGGCCGAGGTTCCCTCCCCCACGATCGTCGAGCCATCGAGGGAGATGTCGAAGGCTTCGCTGCCGAAGCCGCCGCCCGCCAGGTCACCCAGGGGCACCTCGGAGGTGCCATCGAAGAGGAACGCCTGGGTACTCCCCTGATTGCCGACATAGGTGAAGCCGTCGACGCTGCTGGCCGTCGGGTCCGCGTTCCGATCGGAGAACGTGGTCAAGAAAGAGTTCGTTCCAGCCGTGAACGGGCGCCCCTGCCGGGCCAGGTAGCGCCGCTGTCCCAGACGACTCAAGGACCCCACCACGCGGGTGCCGTCGCCATTCGGGATCGGTGTCGTCGCGAAGTCGCGTTGGAGCAGCTGCTGATTCGCGAAATGATTGATCGTGACGTCCGCGTCGACCCCGTACAGCCAGGCAAAGTGGCCCAGCACGCCATAGTCGACAGCGACCCCAACCAGCTCGCCGTTGGCCGACACCCGCGCGTCGTACTGGGCCCCCGGGGCCACATCGAGCACGCTGAAGGTCGGCGCAGCCGCCGCGGGAAGTGCACAACACACCGCGAACACGAGGGATTGGATTCGCACGGCGGGCCCCGCACTCGTGGCGCGAAATCGCCCGACTGGGCTCCTCCCGCCCGAGGACGCGTCAGCCCTTCAGCGCGCTCGCGTCGCCCACCAGGATCCGGGTGCCGTCGGTCTTGTCGACCCAGACCTCGCAGTGGACCCGCGTGTCCTGCCCTTCCGGAACCTCGTCCTTGATGCGTCCGTGGACGGTCACGCTCTCGTCGACCCACAGCACGTTCGTGAGCTTCACCGACATGCGACCGCCGCGGAGCCAGCCCATCCCGAAGTGGTTCTGCATGAGCTCCGAGACGAAGCAGGTGGACATCATCCCCTGCACGACGATGGTCGGAAAGCCGAGCTTCTTCGCCTGCTCGCGATCCGTGTGGTAGTTCGCGCCGGGACCCGAGAACATCCAGCAGCGCCGGTCGTCGATCGTCTTCGACAGGCTCGCGAGATCGGGCCCGGTGGCCGTCGGGAACGGCGGCGGCGGCGCCTTCTTCTTTGCCGTCTTCTCGTCGACGACGAAGCCGCCCTCCTCTTGCCCGTCCTTTGGAGGCAGGAAGCTCTGATGGGTATGGCCCCGCACCAGCAGCTCGCCGGTCTCGCCGTGCACGACATCGGTCTCGTTCACCACCCAGTCGCGCCCTCGGCGGTGGTAGCGCTCGATGATCGTGGAGCGCGTCTTCACCGGGGCGCCCACCGGGATCGGAGCAAACAGGAACCAGTCTTGCCGGCCGTGGAGGTTCCCGAACAGGTTCTTCAGGTACCACTCGCCGACGAACTCGTAGCACTCCGAGTGGTAGAGGAGCGGCGGGGCGTACTCGGCCTGCAGTTCGTGGCGGTCGTCGAGCGCGTCGGCGTAGAAGTCCACCACCTTGCGCGAGGCCTCGTAGCGGTTGCTGCCGCAGTGGCGGCCGACGTAGGCGGGCTGTCCGAGCAGATTCACGCGTCTCTCCTCCGGCGCGGTCGTTTGCTATGCCCCCGCGCGTGTCGATCCCCGAGGCCGCTTCCCCGCTCCACAACGTCGGCGGCTGGCTGGGCCGGCGCGCCGCGACGGCGCCGGACCACCCGGCCGTGGTGGATGCCGAGCAGCGGCTGGATTATCGCACGCTCCACGAGCGCACGGGGCGCTGCGCCGCCGTCCTCCGCGAGCACGGGGTGGTACCGGGAGATCGGATCGCCCTGCTGCTCGGGAACTGCAGCGCCTACCTCGAGACGGTCTTCGCCGCGGCCCAGCTGGGTGCGATGGCCGTCCCGATCAACGCGCGGCTGACGGCGCCCGAGGTCGCGCGCACCCTGCAAGACTGCACGCCGACGCTGATCGTCCACGATGCCGAGCGGGCCCCCGTCGCGACGGCCGCCAGCGCGGAGCTCCGCCCTTCCCCGCAGCGACTCGAATGCCCGCGCGCCTACGAGGCCGCACTCTCCGCGACGAAGCCTCACTTCGACGTGGAGCCCGTCTCGCCCGAAGCGCCGATGATCCTGATGTACACCTCGGGCAGCACTGGGGTGCCCAAGGGCGCGCTCCTCCCGCACCGGAAGACGCTCTTCAACTGCCTCAATGCCCAGCTCTTCTTCGGCCTGCGCCGCGACGACCGGGTGCTGGTGGTCCTGCCGCTCTTCCATTCCTTCGGGCTGGCGATCCTCTCCCTCCCCACGCTCTACGCCGGAGGCACGGTGCATCTGGCCCCGCGCTTCGATGCGGACGCGGTCTGGCCCGCGGTCGAGCGCGAGGGGATCACGTTCCTGGGCGGCGTCCCCACCCAACTCGGCGCACTGCTGCGTTCGCTGGAAGCGAACCCGGGTTCCGACCTCTCCACGTTGCGGTTCCTCTTCGGCGCCGGAGCGGCCGTGCCGGTCGAGCAGATCCGCGCCTTCGAGAGCCAGGGCCTCGTCCTGAAGCAGGGATTCGGCCAGACCGAGACCTCCATCCTCTGCTGCCTCGATGCGCAGGATGCGGTGCGCAAGGCCGGCAGCGTCGGTCGACCGGTCTTCCACGCGGACGTTCGGGTCTTCGATCCCGAAACCCTCGGCGGCACATCCGATGCCTGGCGCGAGAGCGACACCGGTGAGACCGGCGAGATCGTGGTGCGCGGGCCGATCACCATGCTCGGCTACTGGAACCGCCCCGAGGCCACAGCCGAAACCCTGCGCGGGGAGTGGCTCCGCACCGGCGACCTGGCCCATCGGGATGCCGAGGGGTTCCTGACCCTCGTGGGTCGCGCGCGCGACATGTACATCTCGGGCGGCGAGAACGTCTACCCCGCCGAAGTCGAAGCGGTCTTCGAAGAACACCCCGACATCGTCGAGATGGCGGTCGTCGGCGTCGCCGACCCTCGCTGGGGGGAGAGCGGACGGGCCTTCGTCGTCCTACGCGACGGCTGTCCCCTGGACGCAGAGGCCCTGCGCGCCTGGGGCGCGGAGCGGCTCGCCGGCTTCAAGTTGCCCCGCGAGTTTCGTGCCCACGATGCGCTGCCGCGGACGGAGACCGGAAAGATCCAGAAGCACCGGCTCGACCGGGACCCCCGCGACCCGACCGAGTCCGACCCCGTCCGCGGATGACCTACCCTCCCGGGCTCGACGGGAGGACTCATGCAACGACGCGTCAGCTACCACGACGTGGCCTGGAACCGCCGCACCCAGCAGGGAGCGCTGCGCCTGACCTTCGACGATCGCACCCACGCCGACCTGCGCGGCCTCTCTCAAGAGGAGCTGTCGCTGCTCTGCAACATGCTGCGCGCCGAGAAGCCGCTCTACTACGACGAGACTTCCGAGACGCTCACGACCGACGCCAGCTACAGCGCCTGAGCCGAACCGCCGCGCCTAGAAGCGGTAGCGCACGCCGACGATCTCCCAGCTGAAGTAGGAATGATCGCCGAAGAGTCCGTTCGGCACGAAGTTCAGCAGCATCTGGGAATTGACCGACACGTCCTCGTTGATCGCGTACTCGAGGCCGACGCCCGTGTTCCAGAGGAACTGGAGATCGTCGTCGTCGCGACGCGGGCGCGGACGACCGTCGAAATCCTGGTAGTTGAAGCCGAGGCCGACGTGGCCGTAGGCGCTCAGCTTGTCGACGGTGTCGTTCACGTCGAAGTCGCCGCCGAACAGGTGGTAGCGGCCGTAGAGCACCGGGCTCAGCAGGCTCTGGTCGTCGTCGACGCCAACGTGGATCTGGGCGCCCACGGAGACCGCGCGCAGCACGTGGTAGTCGACCTCGAGTCCCATCAAGAACGTGTCCGGGTCAGCGGTGAAGCCGATCCCGAACCGGGTCGACAGCGGGCGCCGCTCGCGGTCCGAACCGGTGTCCGCGCTCCGGTCGTAGCTGCGGGTGCGCTCGGGCTCGGGGGTGTCCCACGGGTCGAGATCCTGGGCGCTCGACGCACCCGCACCCGCCACGACAGCCGCGATCGCAACCGCAGCGCTACTCCGGAGTCCACTCCCCACGAAACCCACCCGACCCGTCGTGTTCCGACGGGCCCGGATCCAATCAAGCAAACGCATCCTCATCCCCTAGCCCAACCGTCCGTGCCGCGGACGATAGCCGTGGCGACGGCCGGCACACAACCAGGGCGCGCTCTACTCGCGCTCGAGACTCTGCTTTGCGCGCTCCGAGGCGTAGACAGCCTCGTCGGGGTCGTGGACGCGCTCCATTTCGTTGAGCACATGTTGCACGTGGTTGCGCATGGTGCCTATGGCGTCGTCGTCGCTGGGGGCACGTGGCTCTCCGAAGATGACGGTGACCTCCGAGAACGGCAGCGGAATCTGGAGCCGATCCCAGGCCCCCGTCACCACGAAGCGTCGGGAGGGAACGAGCACGACCGGCAGCAGAACCGCGCCCTCCACCTCCTGGGCGAGCACCACGGCGCCGCGGCGCACGTAGCTCCGCGGGCCTCTCGGCCCGTCGACCGCCAACAACACGGCGATGCGCTGCTCGAGCTGATCGCGCAGCGCATCCATCGCCTCCATGCCGCCCTTGTCCTGGCCGCGCTTCTGGGACGAGCCGCGGACCGGATGCACCCCCCGCGCTTCCAGGATCGGCGCCAGGATGTCGCCGTCCGCCGAGCGCGACACCATCGCGGCCAGGCGCTGAGGGGCTTCGTCGTTCGCGACCAGGGCGGACAGCTGATGCGCGTGCAAGAGTGCGTAGACATACGGAGTGCCCGCCTCGCGCAGCGCGGAGCGCGGGTCGTCGACGTAGCGGATCCGACAGGTGCGACGCCAGACGCGCATCAACACGCCCAGCCCCCAACCGAGCCAATGGCGCGGTCCTGCCATGCTTCGCGGCCTCCCCCAACGACGCCGGCGCAGCCACCGCGCCTGGCCGGAAAAAGCTAGCGGATGCGCGCGCGGTCCCGCCGCGAGCGCGCGAGCACGAGCACCAACGCGACGCCCCAGCCGAATCCACCGGGCTCGGGCAGCGGAAGCACGGTGCTGCCTCCCGCGGTGAAGGCGTCGATGCGGGTCTGCGCGCGTCGGGCTCCCGTAGCCGCGTCGATGTGATCGATCTCGCTGCGCCCGAGCACGCTGCCCTGGCGGACCAACTCGTCGGTCCAGCCGTTGTAGGCGAGCGACGCAGGGTTGCGAAACACGGTGTCGACGAGGGTCACGGTGCAGAGGACACCGGTGCAGTCGTCCGGGTCGACGCGGGCAAGGCCGGCCTCGGAAGCGAGATAAAGCAATCCCCGCTTCGAATCGAAGGCAAGGCCCGTCACCCCATCGGGGACGATGTAGGTGTTCAGCTCCCCGAGCGCGGTCGTCGCCAACGTGACCGGATGGATCCGCAGCAGCTCGGTGATGCAGGCCGCGGCGGCCCCACAGTTGTGGGGGTTGCCGAAGATCTCGGCGTCCACCTGGGCCGCGTAGAGCCAGTCTTCGTTCGGGTCGTAGGCCAGGGCCTCGAGGCCGTCGAAGCCCAGCGGGGCCACGGTCACGCGCTGCCCCGTGACCGGGTGGAGCGTCACCAGGCCATCGTTCCCCGCCTTCCGCTCCAGACCGAAGACGACGTGGCGATTGGGGTCGTAGGCCAACCCCGAGAGCTCGACACCGCCTCCGAACCCACCCGTGGCGCTCCAGCTTCCGTGTCGAACGTCCTGGGCGAGCCGCTCGTCGGTGACGAGGCCGTTCGCGGCACCGGGTCCCGCCGCGAGCCAGAGCTGCAGGTGCGGCCCCACCGCCGGCCCTTCGCAGGTGCCACCGCTGCACACCTCGAACCCGCCTTGCTCCACGCAGGCCGTCCCGTTGCTGGCCGGCGCGTCGCCGAAGACGTCGGGCAAGCAAGCGCAGCTGCCGCCGGTGCCGCTCGCTTGGCTCGTGTACGCGCCGCATTCGAGGGAGGTGAGACACCCGCCGCCACTCGCGTCGCTCATCAACTCGCAGGCGTTTGCGGAAACGTGCCCGAGGCCCGCGTTGTGCCCGCGCTCATGGGCGATCACTTCGTCGAGAAAGAAGTTGTCGTCGGCTTCGCGTCCGACGATCAGGACGTCGCCGGGCTGCTCGGCGCAGCCGCGGATGCCCGTGCTCGCCACGCCGCCGCAGAAGTGCACCGTGTCGACCAGATAGGCGCCGGGCGCCGACGCGAAGAGCGCTGCCACCTCGGCGCCACTCGTGATGTGATCGAAGCCGTCGCCGCAGACGCCGAAGGCGGAGACCGTCGCGGCCTCGAGCGTCACACAACAGCCGCCATCGACCGGGCCGTGCTCACCCTGCAAGAGCCCGCGGCCCTCGGCCAGGCGCGCGTCGATCAGGGCCTCGTAGTGCGGCAGCCCGTCCGCGTTCACCAGACACTGGTGGACGTAGAAGTCGATCGGGTCGGTCGCTTCGGTGGGTGCGGCGAACGCCGCCACACTTCCCGCGAACAGCGCCAGGAGCACCCACGCGCCGACGCGCATGCGACGCGCACCCATCAGGGAAGCGGCGACCGCGCTGCTCGATCCCGCAACGCCGAAGCCGCGTGGTCCGGAGCCACGCCATCGCGGACCAGGCCCTCGAGCACGCCGTCCGCAGCGGCCGACCGCGACTGCCCCAGCCCGGCGATCGCCATCTCGGCGATCAAACGCTCGAGAGCCGGCCGGGCGAGGTGGCGATAGTGAGCTTCGACAGCGGGTTGCCGCGCCATCTTCGACAAATCTCTCAAGGCCCGCGGATCCTCCGCGGCGAGGTGGCCGAGGGCGATCGGTACCGCCAGGCACGCTCGGAACGCCGCGGGTTCGAGCTCGCCGGGACCGAGCTGGGCGGCGTAGGCCGAGATCGCCTCGTAGGCCCCCGGGTGCCCGGCCATTCCAAGGACCTCGAGCGCCGCCGCGTGGGTCTCGAGCTCGTCCGGATCGTCCAGCAGGGCCGTCAGCTGGGCGGTGTCGTCGGGGCGGAGCGCCGCAACCGCCTCGGCGGGGAAGCCCTCGTAGAACGGAGTTCGGACGAGCCACTCGGCCGATCCCTTGCCGCCGGGCTCGGCGCCAGCGGAGGCGCCCAGGAGCAACGCCAGGGCCATCGCCCAGCGGACGCACCCCTCCCGCAAGCCCCTGATTTTCCGCGACTCCGGCATCAGGAGTGGGTGGTCCTGAACCCGTCGAAGCTCTCCGAAAATCGGCGCCGGTGGTTCGCTGGCGATCGATTTCCCGGGGCCCGGACTCCCCTAGGGGGTGCCGCGTCGCCGCCGCGCGAGCGCCAGCAGCAACCCCGCCCCGGCCAGCACCCCGCTCGCGGTACTCGGTTCGGGGAGCGCTGCCAGCGCACCCGGGAAGAACGGGTCGACGTTGTAGACCTCGGGGCTCGCAAAGGTGGTGGTGTCGATCGACTGGACGAAGGTCCGCGTACCGCCGAAGCCCGTCCCGACCATGTACAGCCGGCCCGACACCGGCGAGTAGGCCAACCCGGCCTGGGCCCGGAACAGCCCCGCCCCGGACACCTGCGCGATGTTGCACGGCGAAGGCGGACAGTTCGCGATGTCGACTTCCCAGAGCCCGTCCGGCCCGAAGTTCGAGGACATGAAGAGCTTGTCCTGGATGCTGTCGTAGGCGAGCCCCCGGAACTCGGTGGCCGGGCCGACGAGCAAGGACCCGAGGAAGGTCGCCGTCGACGGCGACGCAGGGTCGATCGACCGGAACTCCGAGGACCCCCCGACTTCCAGCACGATCAGCCGATCGTCAGTGGTGGCCGAGGTCGCGCCCGGGTCGTAGGCCATCGAGGTGATCTCGTCGGCGCCGTTCGCGATCGCGCCAACCGTCGCGAGGATCGCGCCGGTGGTCTTGTCGAGCGTCACGATCGCGTCGTCGGCGGCCGTCGGAACCACGCCGTAGAGCACGTCGGAGTCGAAGGCATAGGCCATGCCCTTGATCTCTTCGCTGGTCGCCGCGAAGGGTCCGAGCTCGGTCCAGTCGGCTGGGAGCGCCGAGATCCGGACGGCATCGTCGGTGGTCCCCGACGACGAAGCCGAGCCCGTCGCGGCCGACGTGATCAGCTGCACCGCTGCGTCCCCGGTGGACACACCACAGACACCGCCGCTGCAGACGCCGCTTGCGACGTCGGTGCAGGCCGTGCCATCCGGCTCGTTTGCGCCGGCGAGGGTGTGACAACCACAGGTGAGCCCACTCGAGGTCGTGGTGCGGCCGGCCTGCATGTTGGTGCACTCGCTGGCCGTGAAGCAGCCACCCAGGCCCGGGTTCGTGACCGTCGCCTGCATGATCTGGCAGGCGTTCGCCGCGACATGGTTGAGACACGCGTTGTGGCCCCGCTCGTGGGCGAGCACGGTGCCCAGGGTGCCGCTCTCGAAGGAATCGACGGTGACGATCAGCCAGCGATTCGGATCGTCGTTGCCGTTGCCGTCACAGAAAGGCGTCTCCGCGCAGCCGACCGCCGGACTCCCGCCACAGTTGGTGATGCTGTCGACGAGATACGCGTTCGAGCTCGGGACGGCCAGGGCATCGATCGCGGCGGTCTCCGCGGCGGAGTCGATGATGTCGAGCCCGTCGCCGGGAGTCCCGAAGGTGGCCACGGACACCGTCCGGTTCATGCGCGTGCAGCAGATGTTGTCGAAGGGCCCCTGCCCGCCTTCGAGCAGCTTGTTGCCCGTCGTGGTGGCCTGATCGATCGCGGCTTCCCAGAACGCGAGATCGCGCCCGGCGCCGGCGTCGATGAGATCGACGTGAACGAACCAGCGCAGGGTATGGAGATCGACGTCTTGCGCCGTGGCCGTTTCCGGTGCCATCGCGCCGAACGCGGCGCACGCCGTCGCGAGGGTCGCTGCGAGTCGCGGGAACCGGCTCATCGGGCGCTCTCCTGGCGGACGCGCAGATCGGCGCGCGCATCATCGAGATGGGAACGGAGCCCCGGGTCGGACGCGGCTTCGGACGCGCGCTGGAGCATCGCAGCGGCCGCGGGAAGCCCGGTGGAAGACAGGGCCGTCACCGCACCGCGCTTGCACTGCATCTGGATCCGTTCCGCCGTGTGGTGGCGGAAGCTCCAGCCCACCTCTTCGCCGTCGAGCATCGCGCCCAGGCGCTGCAGGGCGCGGGGATCGGACTCGGCGAGGGCTCCCAACGCGAAGGGCATGGCCTGCCAGGCGCGGAAGATGTCGC
This sequence comes from Myxococcota bacterium, assembly GCA_039030075.1. Taxonomy (NCBI): domain Bacteria; kingdom Pseudomonadati; phylum Myxococcota; species Myxococcota bacterium. The sequence goes on from JBCCEW010000010.1 coordinate 99,181, forward strand.
GGTCGACCTCGCCGCTGGGCGGGTTCCCGGCGTAGGCCAACACCGCTTCGGCCGAGCCCGGCTGGCCCGAGTAGCCCAGGGCCAGGAGGACGTTGGCGTGGATCGCCTTCTCGGCGGGATCGGCCAGAAGGGTGGCCAGGTGTGCAGCGCCATCGGCATCGATCTGCGCGGCTTCTTCCTCGGGAAGCCCCTCGTACCAGGTGCTCCGCACCATGTTCTCGGCTTCATCCGGGCCCAGGGCCGTGGCAGGCGCCGTCGCGCCCAGGAGCCCCGTGACCAGGAGCACCGCGAACGCCCACCGCCGCGGCATGGATCGTGACCTGCGCATGTTCCCTCCAACGCGTCCAGACATCCGCCCGGTCCGGACGCGCGCCAAGGTACCGCGGATCCCCACGCGATTCGGTGCCGAATCGCACCCCCGGCGGGCCCCGATCCCCTCGCTTTGGCTAGCGTCCAGCTTCCCAGGAGGTGACATGCCCGCGGCCCCGATTCATTGGTCGATTCCGTCCGGTTCTCGTTTCTGGCGAACCGGGCAGGCGATCACGCGGGTCCTCCGCGACTCGACGCGCACCGACGAGATCGTCGTGGCCGAAGAAATCCTGGCCCAGAGGCAGCTCCGCTATTGGGTCGAATCGGGGGTGTTCGAGTACGGAGAAGGTCGCGCGCTCTTCGAAGACCGCCCCGAGATCTGCCAGACCTCGGTCGACGACCTGCGCGCCCTCGCGGAGGGCACGTTGGGACGCGAATTTGCCCGCTTCCTCGACTTCCACGGGCTCGGCCTCGAGGCCCTCGACCTTCCCGCCCCCTACACGCCCGGCGAAGCCGAGGCCTATCTGATGAAGCGTCTGCGCGGCTGCCACGACATCTGGCACACGCTGATCGGCGCCGGGACGCACGGACACGAAGAGGTCCTCGTCCATTGCTTCAGCGTGGCCCAGACCGGCCTGCCCTATTCCGTGGCAATCATCGGGCTCGGCGCGATCAAGCCCATGGTCCTGGAGGGTCGCTGGTCGACACTCCTGCGCGACACCCGTCGGGCGTACCGCTGCGGTCGCGACGCACGCTCCATCCTGACCGCATACTGGGAGCGACGCTGGGACCAGCCGCTGGACGAGGTCCGGCGCGAGTTCGGGATCGTGCCGCTCCAGGAACTCGCCTTGCCTTCCGACACGGCTCCGCGCGCCGCCGCCTGAAGCTTCCGCCCCAACTCCGTCCTACGGAAGCGGAGCGGCGACGTCCCGCAGCAGGTCTCTCAGCAGGGCGTACTCCTCGGCGCACTCGGGGCACTGGGAGAGGTGGGTCTCGATGCGCACCAGCGCTTCGGGGATCGCTGCGCCCAGGAGCTTCGTCTCGGCGAACTCGGCGAGGCCACGCAGGCAGCCGTCGCAATCGAGTTCGTCCTCTCGGGTATCTACCACCCAGGAGAGGAGCGTACGGATCTTCGGAGCATCCAGTCGTCCCATGCCGTTCCTCACGAGAAGGCCGCGCGAATCGCGCTGGCGTCGAAGCCGGCGGCTTCCAGGCCATGCTTCAGCTTCTTGCGCGCGTCGAAGGTCAGTTTGTAGACGGCGTTCCGCGTGACGCCCAGCTGTTCCCCGATCTCGGCCTGGGGCATGCCCCCGAGTTCGGCCAGGATCGCCACCCGCTGTCGTTCGCTCAGCGCGGACTCCACGAGTTCTTCCAGTGCCCGCACGAGACGGGTCTGGTGGAGCCGCGCCTCGGCCTCGGGGGGCTCGACCGCAGCGTCCGCAGAGGCGCCTTCCGACAACAACGTATCGAGCGAGACGTCCTTCCAGCGCTTGCGACGCAGTTCGGTCAGCGCGAGACGGACCGCGATCGTGGCGGCCCAGGTCGTGAAGCGACTGCGGCCCTCGAAGGCGTCGAGCTGGTCGAGCACGCGCAGCAGCGCGTCCTGCACGACGTCCTCGATCAGTTCGGTCGGCGCCGCGCCTTCGCGGCCGAGCCGCGAGGTCAGCGCGCGCCGCAGGTAGTCACCGAGCGCCTCGAGTGCCCGCGCCTGGACTGCGCCCTCCGTGCGTAGCGCGAGCAACCAGTCCGCGTTGTCCCGTACGGGTGCGTCCGATCCCGCGTGACCCGGAGTCGGGGTTTCCTTCGAGAGTGCAGAGAGAGAGTGCACGCGCCTTTCGAAGCCGGCCGGCGCTTTGGGTTACGCCGAGGCGCGACACCGCCCGGCGAACTTTTCGACGAAAGATCCGCGAGCCCCACCGCATCGAAGAGCCGAACCCGAGGAGCGCCCTCCTCGCACTCAGAAACTCAGGAGACGCCACCATGAAGCGTGTCATTCGTCTGCTGCCCCTCGTGGGCCTCGTTCTCTCTCTCGCCGCTCCGATCCTCGCGGCCGACTTCCGTCACAGCACTCCCGCCGTGTCGGGCTACGACGTCGTGTCGTTCCAGACCGGCGAGAAGCCGCTCCGCGGCAACGGCAACCACGTCGCGGTCCATGACGGTGCGACCTACCTGTTCGTGAACGACGCGAACAAGCGCACGTTCGAAAAGGACCCGGAGCGCTACGCGCCGGCATACGGCGGCTACTGCGCCTACGGCGTGGCGGTGGGCAAGAAGTTCGTGGGCGACCCGGACGTCTGGAAGGTGGTCGACGACCGCCTGTACCTGAACCTCGACACGAAGATCCAGGAGACCTGGTCGAAGGACATCTCCGGGAACATCCGCAAGGCCGACGGCCAGTGGACGAAGATCGAGGGTTCCGACCCGGCCTCGCTCTGAGCCCGAGCCGCGAATCGAAAGCGAGGGGTGGTGCCGCGCGCGCCACCCCTCGTGCCGTTTCCAAGGCACCTCGGAAAGAAGCGTCTCAGAAGCGGATCGCGTCGAGCTCCCAGTCGGGGCCGCGGTGGGTGCGGTCGCCGTCGCGGGCCACCACGCCGAAGCAGTTCATCTCGGCGGGCCAGGTCGTCTTGGTCAGCATCGCCTGGACGCCGCGCTGCTCGAGCTCGCCCGCCAGCTGGTTCGCGCAGAACGGGAGCAGCTCGCGAATGAACTGGGGCCGCGCGAGATAGGCCTTGTTGTGGCCGCACAAAAAGAGCTGGAAGCGGTCGGGGTTCTCTCGGACGTAGCGCAGCACCGCCTCGGTGATCTGCGGATAGAGCCAGCTGAAGAAGTCGTCGACGCTGACGATGCCCCAGTCTCCGAGCAGGCTGTGGGCCACCGCGAGGTCCGACATCACGGCACGCGCCGTGTGCTCGCCGTCGATGTGGACCCAGCGGAACTCGCGATATCCGGTCGAGAGCAGCGGCGAGACCGGGAGCTTCATCGAGTCCATGCGGACCAGCTGGATGCTCTCGTCGACGGTTCGCCCGGCCCGGGTCAGCGCGTTGCGGACCTCGGCCTCGGCGAGGAACTTGTCGACGAAGACACAGGATTCGAAGCCCCGCTCCGCGTGCATGGCCATCAGCGCAGCCGACTTTCCGTGGTGCACGCCGATCTCGAGCAGGTGCCCGCGCACGTTCGCGCGCCGCTGGAACGAGAGCAGCGCGTCCCAGATGGCCGCCGACTCCACGCCGAACCAGCCATCGATGTCGGGGTAGATCCCCATGTAGCACTCGAAGGCCGACTCGGTCTCCGAGCCGGTCCGGCGGGTGGGCGCTGCACCGAGCTGGGTCGTTTCCACGGAAAGAGCCATCGGGTCTCCTCGGGCGTCATGCGACGCCAACGAGCCGTGGGTCGGTCGGGATCGCGCAGGCCTTGAGCAGCTGCGCGGCCAAGCCGAGCGGATCACTCGGGAATCGGCGTCGCCTCGCAATAACAAGAGCCCCGTCGGTCGATCTACCGAGGCGCACGGCAACGAAACACCCGACGCCGAGACGCGTGACGGGGTCCATCGCAAAAGCAAAGAACACGCGCGCGTCGAGGCCTGCCTCAACCCCGCGCCGGGAACGCGACCCATTTCCTCGCCCGAGCGGGATATCTTGCCCGCGAGGCTGTCACCCGATGCGTTTCTATCTGCCGCCGTACGCTGCTCTCGCCCTGCTCCTGGCCGTTGCTGTCCACGCAGCCACCGCGAACGCCACCACCGCGGCGTACCTCCCCCTCGAGTTCGAGGTCACCCAGCAGGAGCTGAACTTCCCCGGGTTCACGACCTGCGGCACGAACACGACCGTGGGCGGCCCCGAACTCTCCGCGCCGATTGAATGCACCGGCCTCGGTGGCACCCTCAACACCAGCAATCCCGACGGAACGCTGCTCCTTCACTTCGATGGCGTGATCGGTGGGCTCGGGCAGCGCTTCGACAATCTCCACCGGCTGACGGTCACCGTGCCTGAAACGGGCGGGCCGACGTCGAATCTCGCCGTGGCGATCGAAGTCGAGGCTCTTTCCCCACCCATGATCGTGCTGACCGCGACCGTCGTTCGGGGACCCGAGTCCTCATCCCAGATCGGAGGCGACGGCTTCGAGCTCCTGGGGAATGCCACCGCGTCAGCCCGTGCCTGCGACGATCCAGCCTGCGTGTTCGACAACCGACGGGCCGTGGTCGCGTTACCTCCGCTCCCGGCGGGCGACACGTTCGAGACTTCGATCCTGACGCAGATCTTCCTCAGCAACGCGAGCGTCCCGCCCGAAGTGCTCCCGATCTCAGCGACCCTGCGTGTGAGTCTCCACTACCTGCCCGAACCGCCGGGCGACGCCGGCGCCGTTCTCGCCGCGACACTCCTGGCGGCAGCGTCCCGTACGCGGCACCGGCGGGCCTCCGCGCGCCGTGCGTGGTAGCGGTGGGCAGACTTGAACTGCCGACCTACGGCTTATGAAGCCGCCGCTCTAACCAGCTGAGCTACACCGCCCCAGGCACGTCGGGCCACCCGAAGGCGGCCCGCGCAACGCTTGCGCGTCGCCGAGGAAAGATAGCGCAGGCAAGGGTTTGGGCGATCACCCCTCCGCCCGCCCACCCAGGAGCTGGAAGCAGGCTGCGAGCACTCGTTTCCGCCCGAAACGACCGTGGGCCTCGGCGATCAGGTGGTCGCCTACGAGCAGCGAATAGATGAGGAACGCGCGCGCCTCGGCCGCCAGGGGCGAATGGCCGAGGTCGCGGAGCAGCCGGCGCAGGTAGGCCAGTCTCGCGGTATCGACCGACTCGACGACCTCCGCCACCCGCGGCTCGGCCTCGCCCCAGCTCCGCAACGCCAGCTCGGTCCGCCCGTCGAACCCGCGGCTCGCGATCTCCACCAGGCGTTCGAGTCGACTGCCCGCCTCTTCACCCCCCGCCTGCGCCTGCTCGATCACCGCGTGGGTCGCGGTGGCGGCCCATTCCTCGAGCATCGCATCGTGAAGATCGCGGCGGTCCTTGAAATGCCAATAGAAACTGCCCTTCGTAACACCGAGGTCCTTCGCCAGCGGCTCGACCCGCACGCCCTCGATGCCATGGCGCCCCAGGCGCGACAGGCCAGCGAGCACCCAGTCACGACGCGCCTTTTGCGAGTCGCGGCGCCCTTGCTGAGGGCTGGGGGCATCCTTGCCGGTGCGGGCCATGCCGCCAGGGTAACCATACGGAAGCGTATTGACGAGACCAGCCGTCCCCGATAGCTTCCGTACGCTTTCGTATGGACGCGCCCGCTGCCTGGAGCCTGTCATGAACCCCCTGTACGGAGTCCTGGGCCTCGCGGCCCTCACCGCACTCGGACACTCCTACCTCTCCGAGACCCTCTTCCTGCGCCCGCTACGCGCTGCACCCTGCGCAACCGACCACGCGGGCCCGCCCGTTCCCCAGAAGCTCCTTTCTGCGATGTTTCATCTGCCTTCGCTCTTCTGGGTCGGCATCGCCAGCGCGATGCTCTTCCTCGACCCGAGCGCTGCCGGATATCGGGTCACACTCTGGATCTTCGCCGGGTTGTTCGCGGTATCCGCGCTCGGAAACTTCTGGGCCGTGGGTCGTGTCCACCCGGGCGGTCTGATGCTCGCGAGCGCAAGCGCACTCACGGTGACCGCCAGCTACGCCTGAGGCCCGACCGCAACGGCGGCGTTCCAGCGTCGGGAATCGCGCCCCGACGTTTCAGTTTGCACCTCAAGCGCCCTTCTCGACAGGACGTTAGGGCGGCGCTCGTTGGACCTGGAATGGCGCTCCGCGCACTCCGACAGCGGGCGACGTACGGCGAAACACCGCCGTGTGTCTGCGCACGAAGCGGTAGCGGAAGAGGTGGACGTGATGCGCGATGAACGGACGGCCCTGGCCGCTCGGTGGACCCTGCATGGATGTGGAGACGCCGCCGATGCGCGCGTTTGATCCGAGCCTGCGACCGACCGAGATCGACGCGGCCTACGCCCAGTTCCAGCGTGACCCGGGTGGCTGCACGCCCGCGTGGCGCGACTTCTTCGAGGCCCTCGCGCCCGAAGCCCGCGCCTGGCTCGACGATCGCCAGCACCGCCCCGTCTCGCCCCAGCAGGCTGCAACGGCGCCCAACGCCAGCGGGGAGGCCGGCGTCGTGGACGCGCTCGCCGCCCAGCAGCTGGTGCGCGCGTTCCGAGAGCGCGGCCACCTCGCGGCCGACCTCGACCCGCTGAAGCTTTCGCCTCGGCAGGCCCTGCCCGAGCTCGCGCCGGAAACCCACGGCTTCGACGCCGCGCGGCTCGATCACCCGGTCTTCTTGAATGGCGCCCTCGGCCTCGAGAGCGCGTCGATCCGGGAGCTCACGACGCGTCTCCACGAGATCTACTGCGGCACGCTGGGCCTCGAGTTCATGCACCTGACCGAGCCCGAGCCGGTGGAATGGCTGCGCGAGCGCTTCGAGCTCGCGCGGCGCCAGCGCTGGAAGCCCGAAGCGAAGCGCGCCCTGCTCGAGATCCTGACCGCGGCCGAAGGGTTCGAGCACTTTCTCGACACGAAGTGGAAGGGCTCGAAACGCTTCGGCCTCGACGGCGGCGAGTCCACCATCCCCGCGCTCGAGCAGATTCTCTGGAAAGGCTCCGAGCTCGGCGTCGAAGAAGCCGTTTTGGGCATGGCCCACCGAGGCCGGCTCAACGTGCTCGCCAACGTCATGGGGAAGCCCCTCGAGGCGATCTTCGCGGAGTTCCGGGGTGCGGCCTCCCACCCGGACGACGTCGCCGGGTCGGGCGACGTGAAGTACCACCTGGGCACCTCGAGCGACCGCCAGCTCGACGGCCGCCCGCTCCACCTCTCGCTGGTCCCCAACCCGTCTCATCTCGAAGCGGTCGACCCGGTGGTCTGCGGCAAGGTGCGGGCCCGCCAGGAGCAGCTCGGCGACACGGACCGCACGCGCGTGCTGGGCATCCTGCTCCACGGCGACGCCGCCTTCGCCGGGCAGGGCCTCGTCTCGGAAGTGCTGCAGTGCTCGGAGCTCGACGGCTATCGCACCGGCGGCACGATCCACCTGATCATCAACAACCAGATCGGCTTCACCACCAACCCGGTGGCCGCGCGCTCGGGCCCATACTGCTCGGACGTCGCCAAGCAGGTGCAGGCGCCGATCTTCCACGTCAACGGCGACGATCCGGAAGCCGTGGTCGAAGCGGCCGAGCTCGCCCTCGCCTACCGCCAGACCTTCCAGCGTGACGTCGTCATCGACCTGTTCTGCTATCGCCGTCACGGCCACAACGAAGGCGACGAACCGGCCTTCACCCAGCCGCAGATGGTCAAGGCCATCCGGGCCCATGCCACCACGCGCGAGCGCTACGCCCAGCGACTCGACGAAGAAGGCGTCGTGGCGATGGCCGAAGCCGAGACCCTTCGTCAGCAGCACCGCGAGCTCTGCGTCGCCGCCTTCGAAGACTCGGAGAGCTACCAGCCGAAGCAGGCCGATTGGTTGGGTGCCCAGTGGTCCGGGCTCGAACCCGTGCAGGGCTTCGACGCGCGCCGGGGCAAGACCGGCGTGCCCCTCGAACGGCTCTCGCAGATCGGTCAGGGCCTGGTCACGGTGCCCACAGATCTCCACGTCCACCGCAAGATCGAGCGCCACCTGAAGGCGCGCCGCGCGATGTTCGAGACGGGCGAAGGGATCGACTGGGCGACGGCCGAGGCGCTGGCGTTCGGCACGCTCCTCACCGAAGGGCACGGCGTGCGCCTGTCGGGCGAGGACGTGAACCGCGGCACCTTCTCCCACCGGCACGCCTCGTGGATCGACCAGGAAGACGAACGACGCTACGTCCCGCTGGCGCACGTCCAGGAACAGCAGGGGCGCTGCCAGATCGTCAACAGCCCCCTGTCCGAGTTCGGCGTGCTCGGATTCGAGTACGGATATGCGATGGCCGAGCCGTCGGCGCTGGTCGTCTGGGAAGCTCAGTTCGGCGACTTCGCGAACGGCGCACAGGTCGTGATCGACCAGTTCCTCGCCGCGGGCGAATCGAAGTGGCTGCGGATGTCGGGCCTCGTGCTGCTCTTGCCCCACGGCTACGAGGGCCAGGGGCCGGAGCACTCGTCGGCCCGCCTCGAGCGCTTCCTGCAGCTCTGCGGCGAAGACAACCTCCAGGTCGTCAGCTGCACGACCCCGGCGAACTACTTCCACGTGCTCCGCCGTCAGCTGCACCGGGCATTCCGCAAGCCCCTGGTGGTGATGACGCCGAAGTCCTTGCTGCGGCACAAGCAGGTGGTGTCCCGTTTGGCCGACCTCGGCACGGACACCGAGTTCCACCGGGTGCTCCACTGCGATCGGTTGCCCTGCCCGCCCTCGGAGGCGCGTCAGGTCGTGCTCTGCACGGGCAAGGTCTACTACGACCTCGTGCAGGCGCGGCAGGAGGCGGGCATCGACGACGTCCACTTCCTCCGTGTGGAGCAGCTCTACCCCTTCCCCACCGACGCGCTGGCGAGCGAGCTGGCGCCCTACCGCCACTGCCACCTGGTCTGGTGTCAGGAAGAGCCCCGCAACATGGGCGCCTGGAGCACGGTCGGCGAAGTGATCGAGGAGATCGCGCGCGACATCGGCTTCGAGCGTCCCCAGGTTCGCTACGCCGGGCGCGAGAGCGCCGCCTCGCCCGCGACCGGTGTCCACGAACGCCACCTGGCCCAGCAGCGCGGGCTGATCGACGACGCGCTCACGGTGGGTCGCCCCGTCCTCGGACGCCTCGGCGCGCGCCGCGGTCGCACCCAGTCGTCGGCCTAGCAGGAGATCCCATGATCGAAGTCACCGTTCCGGACCTCGGAGAATCGGTCACCGAAGCCACCGTGGCCCAGTGGTTGCGCGCCGTCGGTGAACCCGTCACGGCCGACGAGCCGCTCCTCGAGCTCGAGACCGACAAGGCGACCCTCGAGGTCGTGGCACCGAAGGATGGCGTCCTGACCGAGATCCTGGTGCCCGAGGGCGAAGACGTAGAGGTCGGCGCCCTGCTGGCCCGCATCGACCCGACCGCGACGGCGTCGGCCGCGCCCCAGGAAACACCTCCCGCCCCCGCTCCCGCTCCCGTGCCCAGCGCCGCCGCGACCCCGGAGGCCTCCACCGCTCCCGCCGCGGGCGATCCCCAGATCTCGCTCCCCGACCTGCTCTCGTTCATGGGCAGCGGCGCGAACGAAGCGCTGGAGCGCTCGGGCCCGGCGGTGCGCAAGGCAGTGGCCGAGGCCGGGATCGACCCGGGCACGATCGTCGCGACCGGGCCCGACGGCCGCATTCGCCTCGAGGACGTCGCGGAAGCCCAGGTGCTGGCCTCCAGTCCGGCCGCGTCCGCGAGCGCGCCGGCCGCTGCGGCGGAAGTCCCGCGCGAAGAGCGCGTCAAGATGAGCCGCATGCGCCGCACGATCGCGACGCGGCTCAAGGAAGCCCAGAACACCGCCGCGATCCTCACCACCTTCAACGAGGTCGACATGACCCGGGTGATGGCGCTGCGCAAGCGCTATCGCGACGCCTTCGAGGAGAAGCACGGCGTGAAGCTCGGTTTCACGGGCTTCTTCGCCAAGGCCGTGGTCGCCGCGCTCCAGGAGATCCCGGCAGTCAACGCCGAAATCGAGGGCGAAGAGATCATCTACAAGCACCACTACGACCTGGGCATGGCGGTGAGCACGCCGACGGGCCTGGTGGTCCCGGTGATCCGCGATTGCGACCAGAAGAGCCTCGCCGAGATCGAAGACAGTCTGGGAGAGCTCGCGGGTGCTGCCCGCGACGGCAAGCTCAGCGCCGACCAGATGACCGGGGGCACCTTCAGCATCACCAACGGCGGTGTCTTCGGATCGCTGCTTTCGACCCCAATCCTCAACCGCCCTCAGAGCGCGATCCTCGGGCTGCACAAGATCCAGCCGCGCCCGGTGGCCGTCGACGGTGAGGTCGTGGTGCGCCCGATGATGTACCTCGCCCTCTCCTACGACCACCGCATCATCGATGGACGCGAGGCCGTGACCTTCCTGGTGAAGGTGAAGGAAGCCATCGAAGACCCGGAGCGGCTGCTCCTGGCGGTCTAGGCCTTGGCATCGAACCCGACCGACCGGCTGGACCGATCGGCACCGAACCCGCATCGCCTCCCGGCGCTGCTGCAGACGAGCGAGAGATCCTGATGAGCGAGAAGTCCTACGACCTGATCGTGATCGGTGGCGGCCCCGCCGGGTACGTCGCCTCCATCCGCGCGGCCCAGCTCGGCATGCAGGTCGCCTGCGTCGACAAGCGTGCAACCCTGGGTGGCACCTGCCTGAACGTGGGCTGCATTCCCTCGAAGGCGCTGCTCCATTCTTCGGAACGCTTCGCCTTCGCCAAGGAGGAAGCCGCGGCCCATGGGATCGCGCTGCAAGGCGTCGAGCTCGACCTCGCGGCCATGATGGGTCGCAAGCAGAAGGTCGTGGACGATCTGACGAAGGGCATCGACTACCTACTCGACAAGAACAAGGTCGACCGCTTCCACGGCAGCGCGAGCATTCCTGCCGCGGGCAAGGTGCAGGTTTCGCTCGCCGATGGCGGCTCGGTCGAGCTGCCCACCCGAAACATCCTGATTGCCACGGGTTCGGAGCCGACGAGCCTCCCCGGCATCCAGATCGACGAGCGTCAGGTGGTGAGCTCCACCGGCGCGCTCGCCCTCGAGACCGTCCCCGAGCACCTGGTCGTCATCGGCGCCGGCGTGATCGGGCTCGAGCTGGGCTCGGTGTGGAGCCGGCTGGGCGCGCGGGTGACCGTCGTCGAATTTCTCGATCACATCCTGCCGGGCATGGACCGAGACGTTTCGAAGCAGGCCCAGAAGATCCTCGGCAAGCAGGGTCTCGACTTCCGCCTTTCCAGCAAGGTCACCGCACTCGTGACCGCCACTTCCGGCGTGGCCGTCCAGGTCGAGCCGAGCCAGGGCGGTGAGCCGGAGCAGCTCGATGCGGACGTCGTGCTCGTCGCGGTCGGCCGCCGGCCCTACACCGAAGGCCTGGGTCTCGAAGCAGTCGGCGTCACGCAGGACGAACGCGGCTTCCTCGCCGTGGATGGTGCGTTCCAGACGAGCGTCCCCGGGATCTACGCGGTCGGCGACTGCGTGCCGGGGCCCATGCTCGCCCACAAGGCCGAAGAGGACGCGATCGCCTGCGTCGAGACCCTCGCAGGTCAGGCCGGGCACGTGGACTACGACCGGGTCCCGGGCGTCGTCTACACGCACCCGGAGATCGCCGGCGTCGGCAAGACCGAGGACGCGCTCAAGGCCGAAGGCACGCCCTACCGCGCCGCGAAGTTCCCGTTCTCAGCGAACAGCCGGGCGAAGGCGACCGGTGAGACCGACGGCTTCGTCAAGGTGCTGGTCAGCGAGGAACACGCGCGCGTGCTCGGCATGCACATCATCGGCCCGGGAGCGGGTGACCTCCTCCAGGAGGCGGTCCTGGGCCTCGAGTACGGCGCCACCGCAGAGGACCTGGCGCGGACCTGTCATGCGCACCCCGGCATGGGGGAAGCGGTGAAAGAGGCGGCGCTCGCGGCGCTGGGCCGGGCGCTCCACATCTAGGCGCGCCGAGGTGTGGCGGCGAGCGCTCGGTGCGCCCGCCGCCGATCCCTCAGTTACGGCACTGCTTCCGCACCGTATCGAACCATGGCCCGCCGGCCCCGGTACAGGTGCTCGTGTAGACCATCAGATGCGGATCGCAGCCCGTGCTGCAGGCGCAGCCCGAGCCGTCACAGTCGGTCTCCACGAACAGGTCCTGACCGTCGAGCGATTCGATCGCGGGCGGCTCGGCGCCCTGCTCCCACAAGAACGGGGCCTGGACGTTCTCCTGATTCTGGTTCAGGAGCGACGACAGCCGGTAGGCCGTGCCGCCGCTCCCTGCCTTCATCACGAAGGCGGTCTCCTTCGTGTCGACCGACCCGGCGAAGTTGAAGAGCCCGGTAACATCCGTGCTGGGGCTCGCGGCCGCCAGCACGTTGATGATGCCCCCGTGCATCGTGAACGCCGGCTCGGCGTCGGTCGTGTTGAACACGCCCCACATGTGGTTGCTGCCCAAACCGCCAGTCGCGCGAACCCGAATGACCGTGCCGTACAGGTTCGCTTTGCCGCCCAGGTTCAGCACTCCGCCGAACAGGCTGGCGCTTCCGCCCGCCGCGGCCAGCTCGAGCTCACTGTCATAGACGAAGAGCTCGCCGCAAGCCGTGCGAACCGGAGCCACCAACGTCTCACTGCCGCTCGCGTGCAGCGTCCGGACCCTGGCCCAGTGCACGAAGTGCTGGCCGGTCTCCCCGGGCGTCGTGCACTCGTCGTCCCACGCCAGCGTGGCCGGGTCGGCCCCGCCTTCCGCGCGCAGCTCGACGTTCGACCAAGAGCTGGAACCGGCCCCTCGCCAGCGGACCGCCCGGTCCTCGCCGTGGGCCCCGATGTCGATGAACGCCAGCTGATCGCAGTCGGTGACGTCGATCGCCACCGCGCCGTCGAAGGCCGAGATCTCCCGACCCGAGCCCCGCACCGTGACGTGGCTTCCCCCCGAGCAGGCGAAGGCCCCGAAGTCGGTTCCCGGGCCCACCATCACCAGCAGCGGGTTGCTGGCGCTGGGACTCGGCGTGCGGGTGTTCCAGACCCACCCGGTCGCCAGATCGAACAGAGCGGCAGCCGTCTCGAAGCAGTCATCGAGGACGACGCCGCCAACCGTGCAACTCTGGCGCAGGTGCACCACGCTCGCATCGACCGCGGCGACCGCAGGTGCAGTCCAGCACAGCGCCAGACCGACCACCCAAAGGAGAGTGCGCATACGCTTCATCGTCTTTCTCCTTTTGCGGGTTAGGGCAGCCGGCAGGCGGCGGTGACCGTGTTGAACCAGGGGCCACCTGCCGAGCAGTTCTCGGAGTAGACCATCAGGTGCGGCTCGTCCGCGGAGCCCCCACTGCAATCGCCCGTGCCGTCGCAGTCGGTCTCGACGTAGAGGTCGGCCCCCTGCTTCGAGATCACGGGCGGCGCGCTCGCGCCGGCTTGCCAGAGGAAGGGGGACTCGAACGTCGCGCCCCCTCGGAGCCGTTCCGCGGTGGCGGTGGGGTGCACGTTCAACACGAACGCAGTTCCCGGCGTATGCGCGAGCTGATTCGTACCGAGAGACACGATCCCGGCCACATCCAGCGGATCGCCTCCTTGCGGATCGACGTTCGCGTTCACGCTGATAATCGACCCGTGGCTGTGGAACACCCCGCCAGTTGCATTTCCGGAGAACTCGACCGCGCGGATCGGAGGCACGGAACTAGTGGAGTCGAAGTACCCCTTCACCGTCGCGCGAATCGCGGTCCCGAAGACGCGCACATCGCCTCCCACCGACCCGGATCCCAAACCGTTGAGATACAGCGTCGCGAAGTTGGCATCGATCGCTCCCGTCCCATAGTCGTCGTCCGGAACCTCGAGACTGATCTCGCCGCCGAAGAACCAGGACTCGGCGCACGCCGAGAATGCATAGAGCTGGCCGCCCTGGATGAGACCCACCCGACGAATCCGCGACCCGTGAAAGTAGTGGACCGCGCGACCGTCACTGGTTCCGCACGACTCCACCCAAGCATTCGCCGCGGTCGGCGAGGCCAGGTCGTTGTCCTCGTGGCTCAAGATGTCGACGTTCGACCACGAAGAGCTTCCTCCCCGAATCCAGCGGGCGGCCTCGACGCCACCGTGAACTCCGATATCGATGAAAGACAGGTTCACGCATCCGATACCTCGCACCCCCGGCCCCGTGAAGCCCGGCTCGCGCAGGATCGAGACTTCTCGCCCGCTCCCGCGAACCGTCACCCAGCCCCGGGTTCCTTCGGGCTCGGCGAAGCTGCCGCACTGAAACGCCTCGAAGGTCCCGGGCCCCACATCGATGATCAACGGGTTCGTGGCCGAAACGGGCGTTGACTTCGTCCAGATCCAGCCGATCGGGGCGCTAGCGATTGGGAACTCCGACAGCGCAGTCATCGACTCGAAGCAATTCTCCATCGCTGGGTTCCCGCAGTCCTGGCGGAGATACACGACGGTGGCGTCCGGGTCGGGCGTCGGATCCGGAATGGCACTTCCGGGAGACGCGAGAAATACACTCATCCACAAGAACGAAACGAACCGTTGCAGTCGAGACATGAGACACCTCGGTTGGTGAACGCAGCCATGCGCAACGCACTTGCGTGACACGCATCGCCGGTCTTATCACACCGATCCCCGTCCGAGTTCCACGAATCGGTGCCATGAAGATGGCTTCGCCAGAAGACACCATCGTTTCACCTGTTCCAGTGACGCTCGACACAATCCGACGCTGTTCATCGAAGTTTCCAAACGAGTGCAAGCCAACTTGCATCGCCTGACGAAACAGGTTTCAACCCGAACGCGCACGAGAGAGCCTTGCTGCCGACACCCGCTCCGCGAACAAAGAGCGCGGACACGCGCGCATGGCCGCGACCGGGCGCTCGCTCGAAACGCACGGCCTGGAAACGCCGACCCTCTTGGCGGCGTCGGGTACGTGGAATGCCGCACCCCTCGCGTGGGAACCGCGAAGTGGGCATTCCCCATCTCGCATCCCACATGGATTCGGCCGATGGGGATGTCATGGCCGAGAGAACCTTGCGTTCGCGTTCGGACGTCGCACAACCGCCCCCTCTCCGGGGCCAAGCGCTGCTGAACGCTCCGGGGGCGACCAAGGGAACCGCGTTCTCCGAGGCAGAGCGAGACGCGCTGGGCCTGCGCGGACTGCTGCCGGCGCAGGTCGGCTCACAGCCGCTGCAGATGGAGCGCGTACTCGAGAATCTGAGTCGCAAGGACTCCGACATCGAGCGCTACATCTTCCTCACCGGGCTCCAGGCGCGGAACGAGCGGCTCTTCTACCGGGTGCTCATCGACCACGTCGACGACGTGCTATCGCTCGTCTACACGCCCACCGTCGGCCAGGCCTGCCGCGAGTTCGCACACATCTTCCGCAAACCCCGGGGCTTCTACATCTCGGCGAACGACCGCGGTCGCGTCCGATCGATCCTCGACAACTGGCCCGAACGCGACGTTCGCATGATCGTCATGACCGACGGCGAGCGCATCCTCGGCCTCGGCGACCTCGGCGCCAACGGCATGGGGATCCCGATCGGAAAACTCTCGCTCTACACCGCATTCGCCGGGATCGCCCCGGAGCAGTGCCTCCCGATCCAGATCGACGTCGGGACCGGCAACCAAGAGCTCCTGCGCGACCCGCTCTACCTCGGACTCAACCAGGAGCGCGTCAAGGGCGCCCCCTATCTCGCGCTCATGGACGAAGTGATGGAGGCGCTCCACGACGCGTTCCCCCAGGCGATCGTGCAGTTCGAGGACTTCCTCACCCCCAACGCCTACCGGCTCCTCGACCGCTACCGAGACCGCTACGCCTGCTTCAACGACGACATCCAGGGAACCGCGGCGGTCGCCCTCGCCGGCCTGCTCGCCTCGACGCGCACCACGGGGAAGTCGCTCCGTGAACAGACCTTCCTGTTCCTGGGCGCGGGCTCGGCGGCGACCGGGATCGCGGAGCTCCTCGTGGCCAGGCTCCGGCACGAGGGCCTCGCCGAGGAACAAGCCCGGTCACGCATCTGGTTCGTCGACGTCGACGGGCTCCTGGTGCGGAGCCGCGACGATCTGCTTCCCCACAATCACCGCTTCGCCCACGATCACGAGCCGCTGAGCTTCCACGCCGCCCTCGAGACGATCGCCCCCGACGTCCTGATCGGCGCCACCGGGCACCCGGGCGTCTTCGACGAGGCGGCCCTCCGCACGCTCGCCCGCAAGCACGAACGCCCCGTCGTCTTTGCGCTCTCCAACCCGACCGACCGGTCCGAATGCACAGCGGAACAGGCCTTCGCCTGGAGCGGCGGGCGAGCGGTGTTCGCGAGCGGCAGCCCGTTCCCGAGCCTGGCGCTCAAGGACGGCGCGGAGTGGCGCCCTTCCCAGGCCAACAACGCCTACATCTTCCCTGGCATCGGGCTCGGCGCCCTCGCCGCCGAGGCGCAGCGTCTCAGTGACCCGATGTTCCTCGCGGCCGCGGCGGCGCTCGCCGGCGAGGTCTCCCCCGAGGAGATCTCCAACGGGTCGCTCTACCCCGACCTCCCGCGGATCCGTGAGGTTTCCGTCTCGATTGCGCGGGCCGTCGCGGAACAGGCCCACCGGGACGAGCTCGCTTCGGCTCCCGCCGAGCGCTGGAGCCCCGATGCGCTTCGCCAGCGCATGTACGACCCGACCTACTGACCCGCGCACGGACCTCGCACCTCGATGCGCCACAGGCCAGTCGAGGGACGCCGGCCTCAGCCGCTGAAGAGCGCGTCTTCCGACAGGGGCTTCGAGAAGAAGAAGCCCTGCATCCAGTGGCAGCCGTTCCGCAACAAGAACGCGCGCTGCGCCTGGGTCTCGACGCCCTCGGCCACCACTTCGAGACCGAGCCCGTGGCCGAGCCCGATGATGGAGCGTGCCGTCATCGCGCCCTTGTCGTCGCGGGTCGCCGCGACCACGAAGCTGCGATCCACCTTCAGCTCATCCAGAGGGAGCTGCGGGAGCAGACTCAGGTTGCAGAAGCCGGTCCCGAAGTCATCGACGGCCACTCGCACCCCCCGGTCGCGGAGGCGACCCAGGATGCGGCGGCTCGTCTCGATCTCGCGCACCAGCGAGCTCTCGGTGATCTCCACCAACAGCTCCGACCCGGGCAGGCCGGCCTCCTCGAGGGCGTCGACCACCAGACGGTCGAAGTCTCCGTGGCAGAGCTGGCGCGGCGCGACGTTGATCGACACCGGGCCGAACGACTTCCCGCTCTCGATCCAGCGCGCCTGGGCCAACAGGGCGTGCCGAAGCACCCAAGCACCCATCTCGTCGATCAACCCACTCTGCTCGGCGACCGGAATGAAGTCTCCGGGTGGAACCAGGCCGCGCCGGGGGTGGTGCCAACGCAGCAACGCCTCGACGCCGATCTTGGATCCGGTCCGGCCATCGACGCGAGGCTGGTAGTGGAGCACGAACTCGTCGCGCTCGAGGGCACGGCGCAGGCCGGCCTCCAGGTCGGCGCGATGCCGCGTCTCTTCCTGCAGCTCGCGCGTGTAGTAGCAGCAGGCTTCGCCGGTGGACTTCGCGCGGTACATCGCGGCGTCGGCATTGGCGAGGAGCATCTCGGCGTCGGTCCCGTTGTCGGGGAACAGAGCGATCCCGATCGAGGCACCCACTGCGATGTCGCGCTCGGTGTCCGCAAAGCGCATCGGCTCCGAGAGTCGGTTGGCCAGCTTCGATGCGACCAGGAACGCGTCGCGCGGATGCCGAATGTTCGACAACAGCACCACGAACTCGTCGCCACCAATGCGGGCGGAGGTGTCCGACTCCCGCAACTCGGCCTTCAGGCGCTTCGCGACCTCGACGAGCACGGCGTCACCGATGCGATGCCCCGCCGAGTCGTTGATCAGCTTGAAGCCATCGAGGTCGATGAACAGCACCGCTATCGGCGCACCGCGACGCGCTGCGCCCTTCAACGCATGCTCCAGCCGATCCATCAGCAGATACCGGTTCGGGAGCTCGGTGAGTCCGCAGTGGGTCGCGAGGAAGTGGACGCGCTCGTTCGCCAGCAAGAGGTTCTGTGCGAGGGCGTGGCGCTCCACCGCGTGGCGCAGGGCCTTCGCGAGAACCCGCGGCTCGTACATCCCCTTCGCGAGGTACTCCTGCGCACCGGCCTGAACGGCAGCGAGCGCCATCTCCTCGTCGTCGTGCCCCGTCAGCACCACGACCGGAGGCGGGCTGCCCGCTTCCCCCAGGAACGTCTCGAGCGTCTCCAAGCCCGTGCTATCGGAGAGATTCAGGTCCATGACGACGACGTCGGGCTCGCTCGTCTCGAGGACGGCGAGGCCTTCGCGCAGGGATCGGGCCTCGTGGACGGACGCATCCACGCCGCTCGCAAGCCGTTTGCGAAACAGCAGCGCATCGGCCTCGTCGTCTTCGATCAGTAGGACGTCCACCTCATCTCCATCGAGCCGCGCATCCGCTTCCTTGAAGAGATTCGCGTGTCAATTAAACCCAGGAGATGGGCTCCGTACTTCCTCGAGCGCGCCAGGCGCCGATGCTGGGCGGGATCAGTCCGCCTGGACGGCCGCATCCGACACCGTCGGGAACAGATCTTCCGCGGAGCGCGGTAGCTGCCCTTCTGCCCGCCAGACCGCGTGATGACGGCGGAACTCGGTGGGCGACTTCAAACCAGCCGCCGCCGCAAGCGCAGCGATCGAGGCCCGAAGGGTCGTCACGTAGTTCAGTACGCGGAACTGCTTCTCGTCCACGACCAGAGCCTCGATGAGCTTCTCGTCCGTGGTGGCCACGCCCACGGGGCACGTGTTCGAATGGCAACGCTGGGTTTGGATACAGCCCACCGAGATCATCATGCCGCGCGCGACATTGACGGCATCCGCGCCGAAGCAGAGCGCCAGCGCGATCCGATCGGCCGAGAAGAGCTTCCCGGAGGCGATGATCTTCACGCGATCGCGCACGCCCGCCCGCCGGAGCGCGTCATCGGCCTCGATGATCGCCGCGCGCGAGGGCATCCCCACGCTATCGGCCATCTCGCGATAGGTCGCTCCGGAGCCGCCTTCTCCGCCGTCTACGGTGATCCAATCCGGACCATCGCCCCGCTGGGCCATCGCCAGGGCCAGCTCGTCGACCGAGCCCGGCCCGCCCACGACGATCTTGATGCCGACGGGCTTCCCGCCCTCCTGACGCAGCCGCGCGATCCACTCGAAGAGATCGTCGACGTCCGAGATCATCGGGAAGCGGTTGGGCGAGTTGATCGTCTGCCAGGCAGGAACGCCGCGGATCTCGGCGATCTCCGGGGTGACCTTCTCGCCCTCCAGGTGTCCGCCGCGAATCTTGGCACCCTGGTGGAGCTTGAGCTCGAACCCGACCACAGCGTCGAGAGCGGCCTTCTTGCGGAACTCGGACCAGTCGAAACCGCCGTCTGCATCGCGCACCCCGTGCAGCCCCGGCCCGATCTGCACGACGATCGGCGCGCCACCCTTCAGGTGATGCGGCGACAGCCCGCCCTCGCCGGTGTTCATCCAGGACGAGCCGGCCATCGCCAGGCCAGAGCTCAGCGCCTCGATCGCGGTCCGACCGAGCGCGCCATAGGACATTCCGCCCATTCCGATCATTCCGCGCAGGACCCACGGATGCGGCAGGTCTTCTCCCATGCGAAGCGCGAAGTCTTCCGTGAGCGTCCAGGATGCGACGTCCACCTTTTCGACGTGCTCTCGGCGATGGAAGATGCCGTCGTGGTCCATCACGTAGCGCTGCGTCTCGATCGACGGCTTGTCGTCGATGCCCATCTCCTCCCGCAAGCTCGGGAGCAACGCGTTGCGGAGGTACCAGCCGGGCTCTTCGTAGTCGCGCTTGGAGCCGAACGACACCAGCGTATTGAGGTACTTCGACGCCATGACCATCGAGAGATAGTCCTCGCGCGAGAAGGGCTTCCCGGTACGATCGCCGTCGAACAAGTACTGCCGGAGCTCGGGTCCGAGGTGCTCGAGCACGTAGCGCATGCGTCCGAGGAGCGGGAAGTTCCGCAGCAGCGCGTGCTGCGACTGATTCCGCGCGCGCACGGAGAAGTAGAAGCCAGCGAAGAGAACGGCGAGGACGACGAAGATCCCCCCCGCCATCAGCCAATCCAAGATCTCACTCCAGCCCATCACGGCCGCACCGCCCCCCTCACAAGGCATTCCGCCCCATTCCCACTGCTCTTCGTCCGTTCATGGAACAGTCACGAGAGCTTCGGCCGGGGCGCGGGCGCACGGCGGACACCGATCGGGTGCAAGCCGATCGGTCGACGGCTTCTACGGAATCGCGGTTGGGCGTTTCACGGGTGTGCCGGCGAGAACGCGGCGGGCGCCCCGCCAAGGCCGGGCACTTCGATCCGCGTCAGGCGTTCCGATCCGGAACGCAGGGCTTGGAGTCAGTCGGACGGACGGCGGCTACGACGCTCGCGATCGACTTCGCGCGCCGCGTCGACCATGCGGCGGCGGGCCGCCACGCTGGGCGGAAAGGTCTCGCCGGCCAGTTCACGACCGGCGACCTCCATGAACGCGGCGAGGGATACCCCCGCGCGCGCACAGAAATCGCGCCAGCCGGCCGCGGCTTCCGGAGAGACCCGCGCGGAGAGCACTTCGCGGGCCCCCTTCTCGTCGCTAGCGCTCATCCTATCTCCTGCTATCATCAGCTTGCATCAGTGAGCTTGACCGACATTTCTAGCACACCTTCGATCCCGCGGGGCTGAATCCCTCCTTTCCCGCCTGCGCTCGGATCCGCTCAAGGAGGAGCGGCACATGAGCGAGTCGCACTTACGGCTTCCGCGTGCCTTCCACCTGGGAGACGCGTTGGCAGCCGTGATGGACTCCATTCCGGCCCTCGTCTTTCTCAAAGACGCCAACAACCAGATCCTCTACGCCAACCACGCTGTCGCCGAGGCCATGGCCACCACGCCCGAGGCCATGGTCGGCACCGCGTCGGAACGCTGGTATCCCGCCGAGCACGCGGAGCGCTATTTCGCGGACGACCTCGAGGTCATGCGCTCGGGCCGCCCGCAGCTCGGCATCGAGGAACCGAAGCGCACGCATTCCGGCGAGATCCGGCTGCAGACCGACAAGTTCCCGGTCTTCGATGACGCCGACAATCCGGTGGGCATCCTGGTGATCGCGCGCGACACCACCCACGAGAGCCAAGACCCGGGCCAATCGGCGCGCTTGGCGACGGTGGGTCGCCTGGCGGCGGGTGTGGCGCACAACGTCAACAACGCGCTCACCCTCCTGCTCGGCCAGATCGACGTCGCCGAGCAGGCGCTCCAAAGCGACGACGACCCGACCGCCGCGCTCGAGCTGGCCCGCAATGCCAT
This sequence comes from Myxococcota bacterium, assembly GCA_039030075.1. NCBI lineage: Bacteria > Pseudomonadati > Myxococcota > Myxococcota bacterium. Next base: position 120,392 of record JBCCEW010000010.1, read on the forward strand.
CCGCAAGACCACCGCCTCTACTCGGAAGCTGATGTCGATTGCGCAGCCACACCCGGTCGCGCCGACCTGGCAAGCGCCCAACGAGATCCTCCGCGAAGTCGCCGCGCTGCTCGGCGGCGCGCTCTCCAACGTGGAGCTCCGCGTCTCGCTCGACAACGACGTGCCCCCGCTGTGCGTCGACGCCGACGGCTTGCTCGAGGTGTTCGTGAACCTCGCGCTCAACGCGCGCGACGCCATGCCCGAGGGAGGCACGCTTCAGTTCTTGTCTCGCCTGCTCCCCGCCACAGCGAGCGAACCGGCGCGGGTGCGCCTGTCGGTGGCCGACACGGGAACCGGGATCCCCGAAGCGCTACGCCCGACCCTCTTCGAACCCTTCGTGAAGGGTTCGGGCTCTCACGGCCACGGTCTCGGATTGGCGAGCGCTCGTGCCCTGGTCGAGGATCAGGGCGGCGAACTCAGCTTCGAGACGCAGACGGGCCGGGGCACCACCTTCCACGTCACGCTCCCGGTGCCAACCGAGGACGGCTAGGACTCGGGCACCTCGGTGTCGACCTGCGCCGCGTTCGTGGTGGCGCCGTTCTGGTAGACCGCTTTCTCGAGCGCTTCCAGTCGGTCGACGAGGTCTCGCAGCAGAGCCGCATCGGCGCGCACGCCGGCCGCGGCCGGGTCGGGCGCAGGCGCGCCGGCCCGCATGGGCGGCGCCTGGGCCTGCACATAGAGCGCGACGCGATCCACGATCTCGTCGAGCTTGGGAATGATGTCGCCCACCGTGCCGCTCTGAATGAAGATGCGACGAGCGGCCGCGGCTTCGGCCTCGCTCGCCAGCACCGGCACGCAATGGATGTCGAGGCTGGCCCCGTCCCCGAACTGGGTGAAGGAGCCGAAGATCACGTAGTCGGCGCCCCGGGTTCGGCCCTGATCGAGGGCCTTAGAGAGCTCGGTGGTGCCCGCACTGGCGTCGTGCAGGCGGAGCGTCTGGGCGGTGCCGTCCTGCTCGAGACGCGAAGAGATCATGTCGGAGATGCCGCGGCTCACGTAGCTGGCATCGGGTGCGGCGCTGTGGACGACGATCGGCAGGATCACCAACCGGACGGAGCCGCCGGCCAGTGCCGGCCCCGCCAACAGGAGGGCGGCGAGCCCGGCCAGGAACGCCCCCAGCAGGCGGCGATGCGCGCCCACAGGCGAATGGGAGTCTTGGGGCTGCACGGTCGCGTCTCTCCTTGCTTCGAAAACCCAGGCGACGATGTCCGCGCCTCGTGCCGCAGTGCCCCCGAAGGGCTGATGCGGCGGGTGGCCTGCCCCCACAAACCCGCACGGGCCCGTGGGCTGCTGGCCGTCCCCTCCCCGGACGAGCGGGAGGAGCTTAGCTCAGCCGAGCCGGCTCAGGCGCCAGCGGTGTCCCCTACCGGCAGCCGCACCACGAATCGGGACCCTCGGCCCTCCCCGTCTTGCACCTCCAGCGTGCCACCGTGCTCGGTGACGATCCGCTGGCAGACCAGCAGACCGAGCCCGGCGTTCGCGTCGGCATCTTCTCCCGCCAGGAACGGGTCGAAGATCTGCTCGAGCTGTTCCGCCGCCAGGCCAGGGCCCGTATCGGTCACGGACAACTCGACGCCGCTCTCGTCGTAGGCGGCACGCGTGCGCACCGAGATTTCGCCGCCTTCCGGCGTGACAGCCAGTGCGTTCAGCACGAGGTTGAGCACCACCTGGTGGAGCTGGTCGCGTACGGCCACCAGCTTCGGCATGTCGGGTTCGCCCGTCCATCGCAGCATGATGCGGCCGAGATGGGCCTCCCGCTGCAACATGGAGACGACTTCGCCCACGACGTCGCCGAGGCTCACGGCTTCGCGGCTGGTGCCCGCCGCGCCGCGCCCCACGCGCTGCATGGTGTCGACCAAGCGCTCGATCTTCGAAAGATCAGCCTGTGCCTGGGTCTTCTCTTCGCCCGACTTGCTCGTCTGCTCGACGAAGGTACGCAGCGACGTCAGCGGCTCTTCGATCTCTTGCGCGAGCCCGGAGGCCAACGTGCCGAGCCGGTCGGCCCGGCGCATCTGCTCACGGGAGCGACGCAGGTCTTCGACGAGACGGGCGTTCTCGACCGCAACCGAAGCCTGGCTGGCCAGCCCCTCGATCATGGTGACGTCGTCGGCGCTGAAGCGCGCCCCGCCACTGCGGTTGTCGACGGTGATGGCGCCGAGCAGGCCTTCCTTGCCGTAGAGCGGGGTGACGAGGATCTCGTCGGCCGCCACCTCGGTTACCCAGGTGCGCACCGCGCCGCGATACTCGAGGCCGCGGTCGCCCTTCAGTGTGAGCGACATGCCATCTTCGAGCTTGGTCAGGAAGTCGCCGGCGTTCTCGTGCGTGAAGGACAGGCCCTCGAGGCGCACATCGATCTCGTCGCGGGCGGTCGACGGCCGCGCCCAACTGAGGCTGCCGTTGCGGCGGTCGCGCAGCAGCACGCTCGCGCCGTCGAAGCTCATGTCTTCGCGCAAGGTGCGGATCAACAGGTCGAGCAGGCGCTCGATTTCGAGCTCGCGGTTCATCGCCGCCGAGACGCGGCTCAGGATCTGCAGCTCGTTGAGGAGCTGGGCACGCTCGCGGTCGAGGGCATAGGCCTCGATGCCGCGCATGAGCGTGGCTCGCACGTCAGCCGGCTCCCAGGGCTTGGGAATGAAGCGGTAGATGGCGCCGCGGTTGATGGCTTCTTGCAGCGTGGCCACGTCGCCGTAGGCGGTGACCATGATCCGCACCGTGGCCGGGTCGAGCTCGGCAGCGCGCACCAGGAACTCGGTGCCGGTCATGCCGGGCATGCGGTGATCCGAGAGCACGAGCGCCACGGGCTTCGTGGCGAGGATCTCGAGACCTTCATCGCCGCTCGTGGCGGTGTAGATGGCGAACTCGCGGCGGAACGTGAGCTCGAAGATCCGTAGGTTGTCGGGCTCGTCGTCGACGTAGAGGATCGGGTATTCGCGGAAGTCGACGAGCGAATCGGGCTTAGGCTGCATGGCGGCCCGCCCCGACCACCGGCAGACGCAAGCGCGCGGTGGTGCCCTCGCCTTCCGTAGAAACGAGTTCGAGCGAGCCGCCGTGCTCTTCCGCGATGCGACGGCAGATGGACAGCCCGAGACCCGAACCCGCAGCGCCCTTCGAAGTGTGGAAAGGCTCGAACACGCGCTCCAGCATTGCCGGCGCGATGCCGGGACCGTTGTCGCGGACCTCCACCACCACCTCGCTCTCCTCTGTACCGGCTTCGACCCAGATCGAGCCACTCCGGCCTTCGAACGCTTCGGCGGCATTCTTCAGGAGGTTGAGGAAAACCTGATTGAGGGCGCGGGCATCGCCCGCCACTTGCGGAAGCCCCTCGGGGAGATCCGAGGTCACCTCGACCCCCTGGCTGACGAAGGTGTGGCCCACCAGCCGCAGCGTCATCCGGACCCCGCGCACGACGTCCACAGAGCCCCGCTCACGGGCCCCAGGGGCCGCAAAGTCGCGGAGATCGCCCACCAGGCCGGCCGTGCGCTCGAGGCCGTCGGTCACGATGCCGGCGAGCTCACCCAGGGTGTCGGCCGTCTCGTCGAAGTGGATGCGCTCCCGAAGCACCTCGAGCTGCTGCACCTGATCGGCCAGGTGCTCGGGCCCGGCCTTCCCCAGGGCGGCCATCTGCTCGGCCACCTCGCGCACCTCGTCGAGCGTGAGCTGCAGGGTGCGGGCCGCGTTCATGGCGAAGTTGACCGGGTTGTTGATCTCGTGGGCCACGCCGGCGGCGAGCTCGCCCACGGCCGAGAGCCGCTCGGCGTGCACCAGCTGAGCGCCCGCCTGCTTCAGCTCTTCCATGGTCTGCTCGAGCTCGAAATTGGTCGTGGTGAGCAGATCGTTCTGGGCGGCCAGGGCTTCCTGGGCCAGCCGCAGCTCGACTAGCGACCGCACCCGGGCCAACAGCTCACGGGGGTGGAAGGGCTTGGTGACGTAGTCGTCGGCGCCCAGCTCGAGGCCTTCGATCTTCATCTCGCGCTCGGCCTTCGAGGTGACCAGCACCACGGGCACATCGCGCAGCTCGGGCTCGCCCTTGATGGCGGCGCAGAGCTCAGTGCCCGACATCTCGGGCATCATCACGTCGGTGAGCACCACGTGGGGCAGCCGATCGCGCACGGCCTCGAGCCCCTCACGACCATTGCTGGCCGTGCGCACCCGGAACTCCTGGCCCAGCAGATGGGCCAACAGCCGGCGCATGTCGGTGTTGTCCTCGACCACGAGCACTTCGGGCGTGTCCGGGCGGTGGGGCGCGGCCTGGGCCGGCGCCGTGCTTCCCGTGCCCTCGACCCGCTCGACGTGGCGCTGCATCTCGGCCAGGCGCAGGCCTTCGCCGAACTCTTCGCCGTCGTCGTCGTGGGTGCTCAGGTCGGCACCCAGGCCTCCGAGCGCCCGCTGCAGCGATTCGCCCTGCCCCGCTTCCTCGGCCAGGGCTTCCGCAACCGCGTCGCGGGTTTCTTCGTCGCTCTCACCCACGGGCAGCACCACGTGCATCTGCGCGCCGTGGCCCAGGCCCTCACTCTCGGCCCAGATTCGCCCGCCGTGCAGCTTCACCAGCTCTTGCACGAGTGAAAGCCCAATGCCGGTGCCTTCGTGCTTGCGGGTATTCGAGCCATCGACCTGGGCGAAGCGGTCGAAGATGCGGCCGAGCTGGTCGGCCTCCAACCCCTCGCCCGTGTCGGTGACCACCAGGTGCACGCCGGGGGCGTCGCCCTGGGCCTCTTCCCACCCTTTGACCCAGATCTCGCCTTCCGCGTCGGTGAACTTCAACGCGTTGCCCAGGAGGTTGACGAGGATCTTCTCGAAGGCCTCCGAGTCCGCGTGAACGACGGGGAGAGCCGAGAAGCCCTCGTGGTCGAGCAGGACTCCCTTGCGCTCGGCCAGCGGGCGCGCGCCAGAAACGATGTTGTCGACGAGATCGTGCAGCTGCACGGGGCGCCGACTGATGGTGAGCTGCTCGCCCTCGATCTTGGCGAGGTCGAGGAGGTTGTTGATGAGCTTGAGGAGCCGGAGCCCGTTGCTCTGAATGGTCTTCAGGTAGCCGCGCTGGAGCTCGGAAATCTCGCCGAAGTCGCCCGCAAGCATCGCTTCTACAGGAGCCAGGGTGAGCGTGAGCGGCGTACGGAGCTCGTGGTGGACGTTCGCGGTGAAACGGGTCTTGGCCGAGTCGAGTTTGCGGAGTTCGTCGCGCGTCTCGCGAATCTCTTCGCGCCGCAGGAAGTCAGAGAACCGCATCCGATCGAGCAGCGCCGTCGCAACAATCGACTCGATGCCAGCGGCCACTGGAAACGCCAAACCCAGCCAGTAAGAACGGCCTCCGAACTCCCCGGCCGAGAATGCTGGTAGCGCGGCAAGCCCAAGCGATAGAACCACCACCACTAGCGCTGCCTGGCGCGCCGTCATCGGCAGAAGCACGGGCATCCCGAGGAAGAGCAGCATCAGCCCGGGCGCGTACTCACTACCCACGCCGCCAGCCACCCGGATGACATCCAGCAGCATCACCCCCGCACAAAGCGCGCCTGCGACGCAAGTCGCCACGGGTCGCGCGCTCCCTACACCGCACGCGATTAGCACCATCGCCGCAACGCACGCAAGCCTGACCGCGAGAAGCCGCTCGAAGCTCTCCGGGAAGACGACCCAGTCCAGCCCTAGGAAAGACGCCGTCAGCGCGGCAACGATCAGAGCGCCTATCCTATTCGACCGAGGAAGGCGTTCCTGCTCTAGTTCCGATCGATACAGCGAGTACGATTCCAGCGCCACGCCGACCGCCTTCGACCGAACGACTTTGCGCCTTTAGTTCGACCGCGCCCGACGGTCAACACCGACCGCCAAACGGAACAGGCGGGGCATCGCGATCCAATCCGCGAGGAAACAGAGCAGCGAACCTAGCGCCAAGAGCCAACCGAAGTTCCGCGTTAGCGCGAAATCTGAGGTAGCTATCGCACCGAAGCCCGCGACCAGAACGCAGGTCGTGAGCGCCAGGATCGGCAGAACGGAAATGCGCCCACGCGGGGAGCTGTGTAGGCCTCGAAGCTCATCTGCGATATGGACCGTGTCATCAACCGCAATCCCAAGAGCTACGGCCCCAATCATTACGGTGGCAGCATCCAACGGAATCCCGAGAAACGCCATAGCGCCATATACCGCCGCCACCGGAACAACATTGGGTAGCAAAGCCATCCCTCCCAAACGCAGTGAACCAAGACGCAGCGCCAGCAGCCCCCCAACAATGAAGATCGCGAGCCCCAAGCCACCAACCTGACCGTCTCGAATGGCCTCCTGCGTCCGCGCGAACTCATACATCGTTCCCGTCACTGCAATCGACGACTGAGACATCGCGTTCGCATTCCACCAACGAGCGCCTGCGCTACCTAGATCAACTATCTCCTTGGACTCATTCACGTTCATCAAAACGCGAACCACAGTCCTCTCACGGCTAGGAGTCACGAGGTCGCGCACGGAGCCCGATGACCCGACGAGCGCGAGAAGCTGCTCACCCATAGCCACCGAGCTCGGAACCCTATCCTGATCACCGAGGACGCGGTTGGCGTCTCTGAGCACCTCGGCGATCGAATCGACCCGACCTACTCGCGGATCCCTCAAGAGCTCCTCACGGAAGCTCTCCAAGTCACTAAGGGCTACAGGATCCAGCGCCCCTCCGGCTCCGTCAAACGCAACAGAGAATGCCACCGGCGTTATCCCAAAGAACCGCTCTCGGATCGAGTCGTAGTCTCTCCTCTCTACGGAGTCGTCAGAGAACCAACGAATGATGTTGGTGTCTGTTTCCACCCACCAACCCGACACACCTCCAAGAACGATGGCCGCGAGAACTGTTGCTCCACCCCAGCTAGCAACACGAGTATTGGCTACTGCATCGAGAACGCCGTGAACTCTCACCTCGTACTGGAGTAGCGCCTCGGCCACACGATTGCGGCACACGAGGGAGGTCAGCGCAGGCACGACCGTCAGCGCCGAAAACCCTGCCAGAAGAGCCGAGAGCATTCCAACGAGAGCGAACTCACGAACCGCCGGGACAGGAACGACCGCCATCGACCCGAAGCCTACGGCTGTCGTCAATATGGAAAGCCCGAGAGCCGAGCGCCGGGGGCGCTTTCCCACCTCGCCTTCTAGCGGGCGCCGGAACGTCCGAAAAAGACTGTGCGTGCCATAGATCGCACCGAGCGCTAGCGCGATAGTTGGGAGCGTCACCGTGGTTAGGGACAGCGAAACGCTCAACCATCCCATCAATCCGATGGTCGCGGCACTGACGAGCACCGCTGGAACTACAACAAAGGCGACTCCCGCGATGGTCCGAAGCGCGTAAAGCAGAACCACAACCACAAGTGCCGCTGACAATGGAAGCAGGCGTTGTAGCTCCCCGAAGGTTCTCGCGTTGACGGCCGCCCTAAAGATCGGAACACCAGTCACACTCGCACCATATGACCTCGCAATCTCTGCGACGGAGGCCGCTATGGGACCCGCATCCGCGCCTAGTTCCCGATCGAGCACCACGCGAACAGCGCTGGATCGACCATCGCTCGACAACAAGAAGCCCTGCGCCACGCGCGAATCGCGCACCGCGGCTGGCTCAAACGCACTGACTTCTCCGTCCTCGAAACCGACTATGGCTCCGAGCCGAACTTCTCCGTATCCCCCTGTCCGGGGCACAGGAAACGTTGAGAGAGAATCCACACGTCTAACGCCAGCCAGGCCCGCAATCTCCTCTGAGAGCCTCGCCAGTTCCCCGAGGCGCACGCCCAACCGCGCCAGATCAGCGGGCAGGTCGACCACAAGAACGAGCGCCTCGTCGCCACCGAATTCGCTCACAAAGTCGGAGTAGCGAGACCACGAATCCCCGTCCCGCTGGAGGAAACCGTCGGCGTACCCATCGACCTCGAGCCATCTCACCCCTCCAACCACAGCGAGATTCAAGGAAAGCCAGAGGCACAGCACTGCTAGTGCTCGAAGCTTCCTGGAAAACGATCTCTCAGCCGACTCCCTAGCGGGCGAAGGCAATGCAACTAGCTCCGAACTGCAAGAGCAATGACAGCCTGTGAGGGGTCGCCAAATGCGTCCTCTGTATGAACCAGCGAAAACCCACCGTGATCGAGAAGGTCCCCGAGCTCATCTCGCTCCCAGAACCGAAAGACTCCCTTGTCTCCCAACGAGAGCAGCCGCGCTCCATCATTAAGAAAGCTCTGGCCAGACTCGAGCAACCGGCCCGACTCCAGATCATCACGCCGGGAAACCGCTGCCTCCATGACTCCGTCACGCCACATAGAGGACACGTCTGCGTCCGGACGCATAGTCGAGATCACGAGCCGCGCTCCGCCTCGCAGCACTCGAGCCATCTCCTGGATGAGAAGCTCGGGTTCCTCCACGTAGCTCAGGAGAAGTGAAGCCATCGCGCCATCGAGCGATGCGTCGGCAATAGGAAGCGCGGCACCAGCCGTCAGGCTCAGCTGCGCCTGACAGGCCAACCGTTCATGCCCCCCTGGTCGCGAACGCCACTGACAAAGAGCATCTCGCACGAGATCGAGACCGATGACCCTTGAACCCGCAATGCGCGGGCGTCCACCCGACAGCGCTGTAATGAACCCGCCGTTGCCACAGCCGATATCTGCAATCCGGCCACCGGCATCCGGCTGCAAGAGCTCAACCTGACGCTGCATAAACTGCTTATAGGCTGCCCCAGACTGAAGATGCGAGAATCCACCCGCCCCGTCTCTTCCTAGGAGGTAGTCGCGCCAGAACCCCGCTCCCCGAGCAACCTCCGGCCGTACCCTGCGCGACTCGAACCGCGCCTGTCGCCCTGAGACCGTCCCAGGCAACGCGGACCGACACCGGGCCCCTGCAGCCAACCGAACGACCTCTCTCCCAATCTCGTGGAACACCTGGACGGCCGCGCCACTTGCTCGCAAGCTGTGCCCGGCATCAACTTCGGCGACGCGAACCTCACGCTGCAGAGAGTACGAGAGCAGGTCCGCGACATCGCGCGTGCTGACCCAAGCATCGTCTCGTCCGCAAAACCACAAGGTTGGACACTGCACACGCTGAACATCCCTACGAGCGTTCTCGTCACCGCTCATCTCTGAACGAATGGCCTCACTACCAACCCTACCGATGTCGGTCTTCACGCCGACGAGCTCCACATCGCCGACCGGCATCCCCCGACTGATCGACGCGTGGTAGTCAACGCCCCCAGATATGCTCTTCACGGCACGACGCAGCTCCGGCATCCCAACGAGCGATACCCATCCGCAGATACCGTCCACAACGCTCGCACCGAGCAGCCAACGCGCTTCTACAGCGGAGAGGCTTGGCGACACCACGATCGTCCTCGGGGCACCCGTACCTTCTTGCGCGAAACGGATCGCGGCACGAAGATCATTCGCCGCCGCGCGGAAGCTAAAGCCAAGGCTCTCCTGTCCCTCAACTCGGTGTGCCGGTGCCACATACGACTCGCCCTCGCGGGCGGTCCCGTCATAGCGAAGAACCCTTACGGGCACTGCATTGCGCGCGCAGGAAGCCCTAATCTGAGTTGCTAGGGGGAGGAGCACTTCTTTCGTTTTCCCCCAAGCTGGTGCGACCACAACTGACACCGCGCCCCGCTGCGGCCCATATGTGTCCAGCAGCCCCGAGATCCGCCCCCCTCCTGCGCCACGAAAGTGAACAACCGACTCTTCGGGACGACCCCTGGGTGCCACGATCCTGGAGAGCCTCGTCGCAATCCAAGCGCCAACGCCGCCATTCACGCGCCGCTCCGCGAACCGCTCCATCGGAACACCCGCGTGGCTTGGATAGCGACTGACACTCAAGCCAATACGATGACGAAACGCGTCCTGCTGCGTTCGATTCCTTACTGTCGCGTAGCCCAGACCGCTCGCAGCGTTCGTTGCGAGACTGACCTGCGCTCCGACTTCAAGCCGCGCCTCCCGATCGACGAGCAGGCCCACCCCTCCGGAAGACTGATCAAACTGGCTTGCACGCACTGTTCGAGTACCACGATGAAGGGTGACATCATTCGCAGAAGGCAACCGAGGCTCAGCACGCCTTTCCACACTGGAGATGAGGTCAGGCATGGACAACTCGGCAACTGGCGAGTCCGCGGAGAGGACCTGTGCATGAGCCAGGAACTGCAACCCAGCCCTTGATCCCGACAACACAAGATGCTCGCCTTCGCTGAGATGCCTTTCCGCGCTAACGACGATCGATGCGGACTTGAGGCCCGCAATCGAGATAGTCCCCTTGCCACCGATACCCTCAGCCAGATCCACTGGACCATCCGCAATCAGCTCCGTGAGAAACTCCCGCACGGCCGCTCCGGCCGCTATCACTCTTACGCCGGCGCCCTCAAGAGCGGATCCCGAACGCCGATCTAGCACCTGGCCAAACGAAGGCGAGCTAGCGCTCATTAGGCGACCCCACGTCTCGAACGAGCTTCCTATCCCGCCGAGCACTTCCTCGATCCAGGTTGCTCACACCGAACAGAGCGACGCCAGGCGCTTTGATCGACCGGCTCTCAAGCAGCTCCAGCTCACTCACAACCCGCCCCTGGTCCGCCACGACGCGGACGCTGGAAACGGAACGCCGATTCTCCTCGTCGTAGCTCACAACCAAACGCTTCTTGCCAGCACCAGCAACGACATCAATCCACTGAATTCGCGAAACCGAATGATCAACGCAAACGTCAAACTTGCTGTACGAGAGCTGACTAGACTGACTTGGCAACAGAATGAAGACCTCGCAATCGCCTGCCTCGCCCCTGTCAATCAAGGTGAAGTCCGAAGCGCGCTTCGGGAGGAGATCTTGATACGAGAAATCGCTGCCGAAAAACGCATCTCGCATCTGCCCAACCGAAACGCGCCTCGATCGTCGTAACGCCGGCAAGTAAACATACAGAGTGGAGTGCTCGAGGAGGAGAACACCTGTGCCCTTCAGCGCCGATGGGGAAGTAAAGCGGATCAACATATCGCCCCGACGCCCGCCTTCCCCAAAGACCACCTGCATCTCCCGCCTCAAGGATCCGCCAGAACCATCGAACGTCGTCAGCGCCACTTGCTGCAACACGCTGGTCGGATACAAGGCGGCGAACCCGTCCGACAAGCTCATGTGATGCGTTGCAGCCTCGCGAGCGCCCACCACCAGCGGGGACGCGACCAGCAGCCCCGCCAAACAAACCAGTGCCCCGAACCTCAAAGCCTTTCCCTTAGCTCATCGATGGAAGCCAGAAGCGGCACCATGCCACAGGCTGCGGCAAGCTCCTCGGCCGTGTCGAGGTCTCGGAGGGGCTCCCCCTGTCGCCGCGCACACAAGGTTGAGGCAAGCCCGAAATGGCTGTAGGCGAGGGCCGGGAGAGCACCGACGCGAGTATTGATCGCGATCGCGGCTCGATAGTGGCGCGCCGCGACGTCGGGCTCTCCAGCGGCGAACGCCGCAGTCGCGATGAACCTATCGCTGCTGCCCCAGCAGTAGCTTCCGAAACCCACAACGCACAGCTGCCCTGAGAACCGGACGAACCGCCCAAAGATCGCCCGTGCATCTACTACGGATCCGTACGCCCCAACCGTCAGGGACATTGCGCAGGCAGTGCCGAACCACGCGTTGCGTCTCGGTCGATCCAAGAGAGCGGCGTCGTTGCACGACTTCCACAGGAGTGTGGCTTCCGCTTTTCTCCCGATCTCGTGAAGGAGGTAGCAGAACCCTGCCCTCCACCCATCAACCCGGGGGAACGAGTCTGACATGATCCTGACCGAACCGGTTGACTTCTGGAGGTCGCCCGTATCCAGCGATGCCATCGCGCTCTGCAAAGCGAAGCTATGCGATGCGTTCACATCACCGACAGAGGTGCCCAAATCGAGGAGCGCCTGCCTCATCTCGGACGCGAAACCGAAGTCTCCGCGAAGGAGCGAGACGCAACCGCGAAACATGGGGACGTACCATGCAGCTGAGTCCGCACCTGCGCCGGCGACAGTCTTCTCGAAAGCATCGATTGCGTACTCGGCGCTTGAAACTTCGCCCGTTTGCAGGAGGCCCGTGATCTCCAACACCCGATCCGAAAGGCATATACCGGTGCTGGCGATTCGCGTCTGCGGCGAACCGAGGTCGAAGGAAGCCATCCGCGAAGCAGAACGCACGTAGCAGCGAGCTTCTTTTCCGGCTTTCGCCGCCTCGCGTCGCGCTTGACTAAGGAGACCCGGAATCTCCCGAAATCGATCTTCAGACCAATGGAGCGCGACTGCCAAGCGCGCATAGAGCCGTGCGCGATGATCGTGATGCGCCCGAAGAGGCACAAGGCTAGATACCGCCTCTTCGAGCAAAGCCACGAGAGATGGGTCAAAGACACCGGTCTCTATCGCGAGAAGGTCAGCACTCGATTCGAGTGCTGCCTCCGCCAAGAGATCTGGACGGGAGCATCGCCTAGCGAACACGATCGCGGCATCGAGAAACGCCTCCGACTCCTTCCGGCGCCCCATCGTCCGACTGAGCCTTCCTAAGCGGATCAGGATTTCAGAACGAATCTCATCGCAACCCAGGAACGACCCATCGAGCACCGCCTGAGCTCGTCGCAAGCAGTCGAGAGCTGCGGGAAGATCCCGACAAGATACAGCCCACTCTGACGCTCGAACGAAATGATCAATCGAGGTCTCAAGATCCCGCTCACCGCCTGCGTCTCGATGGTGCTCTGCGATGCGCTCGCTAAAGGGTCCAGGGATCGCCCCACAACGGGCCTGCATCTCTATCGCGAGCCCACGGTGCAGTGCCTGTCGAGTTGCGAGGGGAGCGGACCGGTAGACCGCCTTGCGCAACGTCGAGTTCGCGAACCTGAACCGTGGCGACAGATCTGCCATAACCACACCCGCTTCTTGAGCGTGCCAGATCGCTCCGTCCACGTCGGCGGTGGACTCAACCATCGACCGCAGCAATGCCAAGTCGAAGGTCTCCCCGATCACGCTGGCCGCTACCAGAACATCTCGAACATGCTTCGGACAACCATCCAACCGGCGGCGATAGTGTCCCTCGAGAGTCGCGGCAATTGGAGCCTGCCGCACGAGCTTCTCTACATCGTTGCCTGACGAACTACGCAGGTGATCCTTGATCGCTTCGTAGAGAAAAAGCGGGCTCCCGGCCGTTCGTTGCGCGAGATGGGCAGCCGAATCCGTCGAAATTCGGAGCCCGAACCTCGCCCTAAGGAAACGCTGTGTTTCTCGCCCACCGAATCGAGGCAGCCGCACAAGGGAGGCGCTGGAGTCTCCCGCGGCGGCGAGCAAGTCCTTGGAGCGTGCAGACAGCGTTCCGGCAGATACGGAGCACGCGGTAGCACATACAACGATTGGAACATCAGATATGCGCTCAAGCAAGTGGACCAAGTACTGAAACCGATGCCCCGGTAGAGCCTCGATATCATCGAGCAACAGAGCGTGGGGCTTGTCCCGGCAGCGTTGACGAACCCGCTGCACCCAGGCTTCGGAACTCACGGTAGCGTGCGGCCCGACACCAGACCGGCTTCTTGGCACCCCCCAGTCTCCCACGTCCCGGTCACGGGGCGCCGGGCCGACCTCGGAAGCGCCCCCGACAATGCTTAGAGCCTCCTCATCGCAGCGTTCAGCGGACACAACGAATGCGGCCGCCGTAGCGCGATCAGCGAACTGAGACAGCGTCGTGCTTCGGCCACTGCCGGGCTCTCCTGCCAAGAGAAGGAGCCTTCCCTCCCCATAGCTCGCCGTCGACAACGCGAGACTGAACGCGCGCAGGACCCCCTCTCGCGAGATGAACTCTCCCAAAGAGGATTCGACATCGCCCACGAACTGATAGCCGGCCCGTGGAATCGTGCGGATCCACTCACGGTCATCTCCTGCCGCTCTAAGTGAGCGGCGAAGGGAGTGCACCGCGAATCGCACAGCCTCGGGACTGACATGCTCTGCGCACCACACATCCCGCACCAGCTCCTCGCGGGAGACGACTCGAGATCGGTTCTCTACCAGGAACATCAACAGCTCGAACGGTTTCGGCGAGAGATCCAGGCTTCGTCCTTTGTAGCTGACGATCCGCGCCCCAACGGATACGCGAAAATCACCGAACGCGAAGTCAGAGTCGAAGTCGATCGGTCCCACAGAATCATTATCACCCCGCGGGCCAAACGATCCGCCCCCGCGGGGAGCCTCATTCGAGAATCCAACGCGAACCAAACAACAAAGCTCGCGCCCACCACATAGCCTTGCGACGACGCCTGATCCCTTGGAGACGCCGTGAGTCAACCTTGTGCGCTAATTGCCCACCCGAACACCCGGAGAGCCCGGTTCGCAGCCACCCTCGCCGAACGAGCCGGGTACTCACCCCGAATCGTCGAGGCCCCCGCGGCCCCTCTGCTTCGGTCCCTGCCCGAAGTGGCTGTCGTGTTCGCTAGGCATTCGCCGCCTTCGATCGACGCCGTTTCTCTGATGAGAGAATCCCGGCGTCGTTCGGCCTCCTACTTCATCGTCGAAGTCGCTAGTCGCGACATCGATGGGGCGGTACTCGCGACGAGGGTTGGCGCTGACCGAGTTGTGACGCCGCAAGAGCGATCGATCCCCTTTCCTTCTCCTTCGGAAACCGAGGAGCAGCGAGCGAGCTCTCTCCAGCTGCATGGGACGAGCGCATCCTCTGGACTTCTCCGAGCGCGATTGTCGGCGCTTGCGACCCACACTACGCCCGTGATCTTCGCGGGCGAAACTGGCAGCGGTCGCTTCCACGCCGCTAGGTGGCTCAGCGAGGAAGCTCGCTTTGCGACATCGGGCACAACCGTTATCCGACCGGGGGCCACCAGGCCAACGCGGAGCCTCTCCAAGCGTGTGGTTATTCTCCGCGATCTCGATCAGTACTCGAGGACGGATAAGGCGTACTGGGCGAGCGTGATCGCGGCGTCTGCCCTGCATTCGGAGCATGCACCGGCTCGCGCCATCGCAACGATCGGGTCCGACAAGAAATGGGGCCTGACCGAGCTTGCACCAGAACTCGCGCAGTTTGCAGTTCACGTAGCTCCCCTGCGAGAGCGCACTGAAGACGTCAAACCCTTGGCCGATTTCTTCGCAAGTACTTTCTCTCAAGCAATCGAACGCAGACGACCAGTGATAGACGAATCAGCTTACGCCTGCCTCCAGAAACAAGACTGGCCGAGGAATCTTGCCCAACTCAAATCAGTCATAGAGAGGACTGTTGCCCTTACCTACGGAGATGTGATTTGTTCAATTGATGTCGAGAATGCCCTCGTCGATTCACCCTTCAGCGTGGGCATACTCCGAGACATGAGAAGGGATGATCAGAAACGCGAACTGACGGAGCTGCTTGAGTCAACCGGTGGAAACATCGCCGAAGCCGCTCGCCGACTCGGCCTGAGCCGAGGTGCGGTGATCTACCGCGCCCAGAAGTTCGGTCTGATGCCGAGTCGAGCGCGATCGCGAAGCCTATAGGCATCAGGAAAGTTGAGCTTCCCTACCCCGTTCAAGGTCTGCCCCAGCTGCCGCGAAGAGTTCCAACGCACGGTCGAGTTTTGTTCGGACTGCGACGTCCCGCTCGTATTCCCGGGCGAAGAACCCGCGGAGGAAGCCGCTTCGCAGGAGCCCCTCGAGCTACTGACCAAGGGCGGGCCTTGGCAGCTCGAGGCGCTCGCCGAGCACCTCGCGCAGCGCGGCATCCCCTGTCACATCGACACCGACCCGCCTCAGGCGGCCATTCAGGGCCCGCAGTCCTACCGGCGCACGGGTTTCCAGGGACGGGCTACGGAGTTGGCCCTGTACGTCGCCACCTCGGACCTGGGCGATGCACGAGGCCTGGCGGAAGAACACCTGCGAAGCCGGCTGCCCGATGGGGGCGAAGAGATCGCCGAGGGCGAGATCCTCGACGCATGTCCCGCCTGTGAAACGCCCCTGACCCCAGGCGCCGACGCCTGCGGCGAATGCGGGCTCCCATTCGCGGTACAGACGATCCAGTGCCTGAGCTGCGGCCAGGAGGCGAACTCGGACGAAGCCGCGTGCCCGCACTGCGGCGCGCGCTGGGACGCCTAGCCTTGCAGCTCGAGCTGGGCGACGGCCGCACCTGCGACGACCCCACGCCGGACCAGGTCAGCACGGCCCTGCGCCATCTCGGCGACCTCGACGACGCGTTCGCCATCCTGTCGCGCAGCGAGCTGCACTACGTACAAACCGCAGGAGACCCCGACTCGGGCTACCTGCTCGAGTACCAGCTCGGCTCGACCGACCGACACTTCCGCTCGGTGAACCACGAAGTCACGCTCGACACCACGGAAGGTGTCTTTCTCGCCTACCTGGCGGGCGACGAAGGCTGGGCGGACCCTATCGAATGGGAGCCGGAGACCCTCGCGGGCTCGGGCAGCTCGCTGGGCGCCGCCTTCGTAATCGCCGTCACGCTCGTGTTGGGCTTGCTGTGGTGGGCCTCACGCTAAGAGCGACGAACACCCGCTCGGGGGCGTCAGCTTCCCCGACGCCCATCGACAACTATGGCTTCGCGAGTTCATTGATCTCTTCCGGTAGAAGCACCCGGTCGTAGATCCGAAAGTCTGCGATGGCCCCATTGAAACTGGGCCCGCCGGCCGTGTCGTTGCCGATGACGGTCTTGTCGTTCAGTCCGTAGAGAGCGTCCAACGATGCCTGGGCCATGATGTCGTCCACGCCCTTGAGCACGCCGTCAGCGTAGAACTGGAAGCGCCGGAACGTGGTGTTCTGGTTGTCGGGATCCGCCGTCACCACGATGTGCTGCCACACGCCAGCCTCGAGCAGTCCATCCAACTCACCCATGACAGGTCCCCCAGCCTCGAGGGTCACTATCAGTTTCTGGTCCACCTGCTCGATTCTGCTACCGGGATCACCGGTGAGACCCGCAGCCAGCGGAGTCGCCGTTCCACTAGACACGGAGTTGGGGCGCACCCACATGGCCACCGTCATTCCCCTCGAGAACCCGGCCCCGTTGTTCCCTGCCTCCACTCCCGCATTGTTCACCCCGTTGAACGCCAGCGCGTGCCCGCCCTTCGACGCAGGGATCCACGCGGACGCGCGAGGAGGCGATGTCGCCAACCCGGTCAGGGTCGCCGGGCGACACACGTCCCCGTTGCAAGCTACGTCTTCGGCCTTAAGCCCCCGGGCCTCTTCCAACGGCCATGCGCCGGTCGAGTTCGGAATCGCCCCCGAGACGAAGACGTCATCCACCCAGACCTCGCCTCCGCTTCCGTTGGCGCCAACCACCGAGAAGTTGTTGAGGTTGCGAAGCTTCGAGAACACGAAGCACTTGCGCGCGATCCGCTGAAGGTTTGCCCTATACGCGTGCCATTGCCCATCGTGTGGGCTCGGGGTCGCCGCTGGATCCAGCACGACCAACGCAGATGCGAGCGGCTCGATCATGGCGCTCTGACCATTCAGGCATTGGGTCGACGCCGCAGTACCTTCGAAACGAATGGTGACCGGAACCACGGTTCCATTTTGGCCACCGGCTTCGATATCTACGTTCCACCGAAACTGGTGGGGCTGACCCGAGCGGCCCTTCCAGCGAACGATCGTCCCAAACTGATCGTGGTAGGGCACGTCGTTCTGGCTGGTCCCGCTGAGTTCGCAGTCGGGGCCCGTGATCTTGATCGATTCTCGACCTGTCTTGGCATCGTTCGCCTCGAGGGCTGCGCAACCGTTGTTCCCGCTCCCATCGAACCAGTGGTCGACGTTTCCTTCGCCGTCGGAGATCTCCATCTCCGCCGTGTTCTCCAGTGCGCCGCGCTCGCGGCCATCCGCCACCATCCGAGGCACTCCATAGAGGTCGTACTCGGCCGGGCCCAGGAAGATCGGCACCTCGACACCGTCGTTGATTCCCGGCAGAGACGTTTCCGGCAGAACCGGAGCGCGGAGGCGGTATAGCAGCGACGGATCGCCCGCAGGCTCTCCGAAGAACGCGTCAGAGCGCGTCTCGCCAGACCCTTCGCCGTACATGGTGACTAGCGGTGGGACGTGCCCCGGATAGGAAACGGACGCGAAATCACCCGCGAAGTCGGCCTGGTCCACACAGGTGTGCACCCCGCTGAACGCTCCCTCTGCGCTGAAGCAACTCTCGCGGTCTGTCGTGATCGGAACCCCTTCGACTTGGACCGTCTGCGTGTACTCGACCAGGTTGTGGCCGATGATCAGCCCGTAGTTGTTGTCGCAGGGCTGCAGCTGATTCTGCGGCAGTTTGCACTGGCCGACTTGCCGTTCGTAGTAGTTGCGGGGTGCGATGTTGTCCCGGAACACGTTGTTCGAGACGCGGTTGTCTTCGCTCTGGATCTCCCGGTTGGGATCGTTCCCTCGTCCTTTGTCGAAACCGACGAGCGCGTCGAACCTCGGCGAGTAAGGCTCATCGAGGATTTCGGAGTTCACCACGACGTTGTTGATGACGGATGAGTGATGGGCTCCTGCGAAGGTGAAGATCACCGCTCCTCGAACGTTGTCCACGATGTTGTTGCGCACAGTCACCAGCCCAGCGATCGGTGTATCGAACGCGTGAGCGAACCGACTGTTCCCCCCAATACTGATCGCGCCGAATCGGTGCTCGAGATCGAACAAGCGGTTGCCCTCGACCACAACCAGCAAGGACTTGTTCTTGACCAGAATCCCGGTCCCGGCGAACCCGTTCGGGGTATTGGGCTCGTCGCGCACTGGGAAATTGTCATGGATGGCACAGTTCCGAACCGCCCAGAAATCGCCTCCGGTGATGTCGATGCCGTCTTCCCCGTGGTTGTAGATGTTGCAGTTCTCGAGGAGTCCCACCTCGCTGTCGAAAGCCGGTTGTGAGGGCTTCGCCAGGTCAGCGCTAACCTTGAAGGCATCCTCGAACGAACCGCGAAGCGTCAAACCTCGCCCTTCGAAGTAGTCGCCCTCAACGAAGATGGGGTAGTTGGCGTTCTCTAGAGTGATGTCCTCGACCACGACGTAGTTCACGTCTGGGTTGACCTTAAAGAGGTCACTCACCACGGAGAGTTCGACAACCCCAGCTTCAGTCGGCGGGTCGTACCGCTCACCGCCCGGCCGGACGAAGATTTCGGGCGCACCGGGGTTCCCAGGAGCGATCTGGCACCCGCCGCCCGCGTCGCGCCGTCGCGTCCATTGGCGCGCGTCAGTGAGATGATTCGGGTCTCCGTTGTAGAAATCGTCATTCCCCGGGCTCGGATTGCTGTCCTCCAGCGCGATGTGCGACTCGGCCAATGTCAACGACTCGGAATCGATGTAGACATTGTTTACACAGTGGCTGTTCGGGCCCGTGTATTCCCAGACGTATCCCTCGAGCGCCGGGTCGAATCCCGGCTGGTTGGCGGGCGTGACCATCCGCCAATAGCTGGAATCATTCGCCTCGTATGCACCGGAGATCACTACCGGCTCCCCGTTCGGGCCGGGCACGCCCCGGACCGTGATCTTGCCGCCGCTTACGCTACCCGAGGGGAAGGTGACTTCGGTGAGTTGGCGATAGGGATCAGCGTGCCCCTTGATCACGAGTGTGTCACCAGGCGCAAGCGCCGGCTGACCATTCGCGCCCTCGACCGCTGCACCGATGACATTGGGGCCGCTTGACCACTCCAGTTCTATCTCTGCGGCCTGCAACGCCCAAGGAAACAAGAAGAGAACCAGAAGCGGAACGATACGGATCCGACGAACGACAGAATGCACGGGAGCCCCTCCGTAAGAACCGGCGCGTCACCACCGGCTTGGTCCGAGCGCAGCTTCCCACGGCCCACGAGAGGCCGTCCAGCAGATCTGTTGGACTTCACGGACTTATCACAGGATCCGTGTGGAACAAGACACGCAAGACTGATTGTCACGAGCTCAAGCAACCCCGGCGAGCGGACGATTCCTCCTCGGTTGAATCGGGGAGACACCGAAATGCGGAACCAGAGAACCCACCGGCGCGAATCGGGCTACGCCATCGTGTGGGTCTTGATCATGGCAGCGCTGGCCGCGATGGGCTTTCTCGCCCTCGCCGCCTCGAACCCGCAAACCGACGTGCCCGCCGCCGGCTTCGCGGGCGCCTTCCTGGTGGTGGCCATCGGGATCGCCATCGAATACCGCTACGACGCGTTCGACTGCCTGAAGAACACGAGCTTCCTGGCGTCGATCGTCGCCGTGATCTTCGGGTCGTGCGCCCTCTTCCTACCCGAGCCGAGCCTGACCACCCAGGCCACCGCGGTGGTCAGCACCCTGCTGGCCGTGGTCTCGGGCGTCAGCGCCTACCGGCTCGCCCAGGTCGAAGAGATCCTGCCGAACCCGCTGCTCGCCGACTTCGAGAAGACCACCCTGCGCGAGCTCAACGGCGTCCAGTTCGCCGTCACCCACAGCGACCTCGCCGTGCAGGCCGGGGGCGAGGTGCTGGTGCACGTGAGCGCACAGAACGGCATGAGCGAGCCCCGGAGCTTCGAGCTGCGGCTTCGGCCCCGCGCCCTGGGCAAGGCCAGCCAGCTCGGGTTCGACAAGAATGCGGTCCTCCAGCTGCCGCCGGGCGCTGCAGGCACCCTCTCGGTACCCGTCACCATCCACCCCAAGGCCCGCGGCACGTTTCCGATCGGCGTGGAGCCCAAGGTGCACGGCAGTGGCGGCGTGCGCTGGCGCGTTCATCGGGCCCGCGCCTTCAGCCAGCGCGTGAGCGGCGCGTTCCAGATTCTGGCGCTCTTCGGTGGCGTCTTCGTCTGGGGCGGGGGCATCACCCTGAACCTGAAGGTGCGCAAGCTGAAGAACTGGAAAGAGCTGCCCGTCGAGGAACCGGCTCCCAGCCAGAGCCAGCTCACCTACGAGCCCGACGACGCTCTGAAGGCCGAGCTGGGCTTCAGGGCGGGCTAGCGGGCGCGTCGCCGTCCGCGCGAGGCGCACAGAGCCGCGAGCCCCAGTGAAACCAGGGGGAGTGACGCGGGTTCCGGAACGAACTCAAGCACGCCGATCGGGTCGGCCCCGGCCTCCAGCGTGCCTACGAACTGAGTGCCCCCAGTCGTGGGGTCGACGGTCAAGAGCTCGTTCGTGAACGGGTTGACCCCGAAGAGCGTTCCGTCCTGAGGGTCGAACGTCAGACCACGCAGTTCCGATTGCCCGTGAATCCCAATGACCGTGTCCACACCCGTGGTCGGATCGATCGCGACCAGCGCCTGATTTAACCAATCCGTCCCGATCAGCAGGCCTGTACTCTCGTCGAACACGAGGCTCCGAATCTGACGAGAAGGGATAGTGGCAATCGCGGTCCCGGCTCCGGTAGCGGGGTCGACCTGGATCAGCTGGCTTGTGGTGCTTGAGAACACATCCGTCGAAAGGTCGATGGAGTAGAGCACCTCGCCGACGGGGTCGAAGGCGAGGCCCACCGGAACGAACGACGAGAACTGCCCCACGAGAGTGACGTCACCTGTTTGCGGATCGATTTCCGTGAGGCCGCCGAGAGCCAGGTTCATCCCGAACAGACGATCGCTTCCGACGTCATACGCCAACCCGGCCAAGCCGAACGTCGTGGCCGGCCCCCGAGGAATGGGGACGGTGTCACCCGTCGTCGGATCGACCTCGAAGAGGTTGCCTTGCCAGCCCGCTCCTAGCAGCCTCGCTGCGCTAGCGGAAACAGGCTGGAGCACGAGGACGGCGAGCAGGCTCGCTAGCAGGGTCCGAAATGACACGTGGGACTTCTCCGCGTGGTCAGCCGCTTCGAGGTCGAGCCCACCACGGATCTGGCGCTCAGCTGCCAGCGGACTCGCCGCCGACGGCCGAGCGGACCGGTCCAGTATGCCAGAAGCGAGATCTGGAGTTTGCGAGAACCAGGCGAGTGCACCGCGGTGTGATCCGCGAGCGCTAGGGCAGCGGGCACCCACTGCGCTGGGCGAGCTTCGCCAACGAGAAGACGCCCGACTGGCGGCTGCCGTCGGGGAACTGCCAGGTCGGGTAGGCCGTGACGCCGCGGCACGCGCGGTTCTTGATGCGCGTGATCCACTGCTCGCACTCGACGTAGGGCAGCGCGTCGACATCGGCACCGAACAGCGCCTTCTGCTTCTTGCAGGCCGAGCACCAGTGGGCGCCGTAGAAGACGGCGCCCGAGTCCGTGAGGCACTGGGCCAGCGAGCCGCCCACCAGCGCCGGCGTCTTCGGCCCGCTCGCCTTCGATCCGCGCACCACCGACACCCCCGCCCCCGAACCCCGGTTCGCCCGCGGCGGAATCGGCCGCACCACGCGGAAGGTGGTGCTCGAGAGCACGTTCCCCTGGTGGCGGATCTCGACGGTCCAATCACCGGCCACCAGCGTCCAGGGCGCGTGGAAGCGGTACCCCACCACCGCCTCCTGGTCGCGCGGCACGCGCACGAGCGTGCTCGGGATGGTCTGGGGCTCACCGTCCGGGTCGATCAGCTCGGGCGTGGTCCACGCGATCTCGAGCTCCACGCTCCGGGGCGCCGCGATCGGGCGGTACACCACCCCGAACTGCATACCCACCTCGGCGGGAATGCTCGTGGTGCGGTAGTCGACTCCACAGGCCTCGCCCGAGTGGAACGCTCCGCTCGGGGCCGCCGTGCCCGGCGCGCCACAGGCCGACAACACGCCCACCCCGATCACTTCCACCGCCCGCTCGGCCAGCACCCGCTCGATCACTTCGAAGCGGTGCTCCAGCGCACGCGTCTCGAAGGTGTCGAGGCGCGCAAAGCGCGCGGCCGCCCCTTCCTGGTTGGCGCAGTCCAGGAGATCCGCGCTCTCCACGGCGCAGACGAGCGCGAGGTCGCCGAAGGCGCCGCCGTTCTGGCAGTCGCCGAGCCCCAGCTCCACGGTCAACTCCGAGGCGGTCTGGCGCACGGTGCCGGCCGTCAGGCAGGTGGTGGCGACGTTCCGCGTGCGTCGCTTCGTGAAATGCGCGAGCGCACGCACCTCGTCTCCCGCGATGCACAGCGAGAACCAGTTGGGCGACTGGTGGCTGAAGCAGCCCGCCACGGGCTCCACTTCCACGGGCTCCGGCTTCGCACACGCCACCCCGACCGCTGCCACCAGCAGCAGCCCCAACAAGCGAAGGAAAGACAAGGGGCGCCCTACCCCATGTGGGCCTGACCGCCGTCGATGGCGATCGATTGGCCGTTCACGTAGCGCGCGCCATCCGAGCAGAGCAGCGCGACGAAGGCACCGATGTCCTCTTCGCACTCGCCCACCCGCTTCATGGGGATGCTGGCGATGAACTCGGCGGCTTCTTCCGGGTTGTTGTCGATCCACCAGGCCAGGCCCGGCGACTTCGCGTGGGGCAGGATCACGTTCGTGCGGATCCCCTCCTCGGCCCATTCGCAGGCGGCCGCCCGGGTGAGCGAGCGAATCGCCTCTTTGGTGGCGGCATAGGCGCCGTAGTTCGCCATGTCCCAGCGCTTCGCGGCCGTGGACGCGAGGTTGACGATGCTGCCACCGCCCTTCAGGTGGGGCCGACACAGCTTCATGAGCCGGAACGTCGCGAGCGGCCCCGATTCGAGCCCGGCTACGAAGCGCTCATCGGTCACGTGGTCGAGCGATCCCAACGGCACTTCCTGGGCGTTGTTCACGAGGATGTCGATGGTGCCGAAGCGGGCCACCACTTCGTCCACCAGTGTCGCCAGACCATCGGCCGACTTCACATCGCACGGAAAGGGGTGCGCTTCGGTTCCGGACTCCGCGAGCAGTTTGCACGTCGCGTCGAGTTTCGAAGCCGTCCGACCCGACACCGCGATCTTCGCGCCTTCCTTCGCCAGCGCGAGTGCGATCCCCTGCCCCACACCCTGACCCGCGCCCGTAATCAGCGCCACCTTGCCGTCCACCAGGCCCATGCGTCTTTCCTCCGTGCGCCGCCCCCCGGCGGCCGCGCCCCAACGGTCCCTCAACCGAGCGCCTGTGGCCACTTCCTCCCGCAACGGGCGCTCGAGCGGTCGCCCCAGCGCATTTCACGCGGCCCCCACGGCCTGGAACGAGACGTGCCGTTTCGGTTCGTGAATCGCCCGCTGCCGTCATGCGCGGCTGATCTTTTCTTGCGCTCTCCCCACCAAACGTGCCTACACTGAGGTCGGTACGGTGCGGAAGGGTGGACCTGACACGCAGCGGCTCCCAAGCGGGCCCGCCGCGCAACACCCAGGAGCACTGATCCATGAAGCTTCGTGCATCCGCGACGATCTGCTTCGCCCTCTGGTTCGCCCTTCCGTTCGCGTCGACGGCCGGGCTGGCTCCCGACGCCGATAGCGACGGTGTCCCCGACGTTCTCGACAACTGTTCCACCACGCCCAACGCCGCACCCTTCGACTGCGACACGGACAAGGACGGCTACGGCAACGCCTGCGATGGCGACTTCGACCAGGACTTCGACGTCGACGGCGTGGACTTCAATCCCGGCTTCCTGAGCGTCTTCACGGGCAGCGGTCTGCCCTCACCGACCGGCACCGACATGGACTGCGACGGCGATGTCGACGGCAGCGATTTCAACCCGGTCTTCCTCAACCAGTTCACCGGCTCTGGAGCGCCCGGGCCCTCGGGCCTCAACTGCGCCGGCCAGCCCGGCTGCTGCTGACACCCACCCACCGTCCGCCCTCGCGTGCGGGGGACGGTGCGTGAAAGAACGCGCTGCTGCAGGGAGTCCCGGGCGCCTGCCCGGGGCTCCTTTGCGCTCTAGGAGCGGCGGCGGAGCGCGACGAGTAGCAGGGCCAGGCCCCCCGCCAGCGGCGCCAGGCCGAGCGGCTCGGGCATGAAGCGCACGGTCATCGTCGCAAACACCGGCGTCTCGCTGATCGGGCTGCTCGCCACGAGCGTCTGGATACTCCCAGGCGTCACCAGCTGAATCGTGCCGCCCGAGAACGCCGTGCCGTTGGCGAAGGGCGCCATCACCGAACCCGAGCGCGTGCTCATGGCGCCCATGAAGGTCGAGACCACCGCGCTTCCGGCGGTCCAGTCGTTGCCGGCGAGGCGCAACTCCTGGCCCGAGAAGGCGCCGTCGACCGTGATCGGCGGCCCGCCAATGCCGAGGCCCTGGGAGGTCCCGGTGAAGGGGACGAGCCAATCGAAGGGGGTGCCCAACGTCGAGCGGTGGTAGGACGCCAGGCCCAGCACGGGCATGACGCCGCCGAGGGCGCCGCCCCCGGTCGTGAAGTTGGCGCTGCCGTTGGCGGCGACGATGGTCAGCCGTGACGTGGTTCCCGTCGCGAAGGTGCGGATCACCGTGGTGTCCACCAGGCTCGACGCGAGCGTGAGGGCGGTGACCGGCCCGCCGCCCTGGCCTCCCGTGACCGAGACCATCACCGGCGGTGACGTGAAGTTCACGGGTCCGCCGCGGAAGCCTTCGAGGCTGAAGTCGATCTCGGCCGGGACGAGCGCAGCGCTGGCTGCGACGGGAGCCAGAACGAGCGCGAGGATCAGCGCGGCCGTGCGGGAGAGATGCAGCATGTCAGGTGGTTTCCGCCTCCGGGCCGCAGTGTGCGGCGGGTGGGGGGCCCCGTCCGCCCCCGGACGGCTTCGGAGCCGTCCATCCAGCATCGTAGGTTGCCGTTGGGCTGCCGCACGTGACGCGCGTGTCCCCACGGGGCGTCGCTCGGCCTAGACGGCCACGTCCGCCGAGCCGCCGTCGATCCGCAGATTCGCCGGAGCCGTTCGAGGGCGTCCCGAATCATCGCCCACGATCGGCCTCGAGCTGCTCGGCGAGCGCGCGGCACCTTTCCCTGGCCCACTCCGCGTACCGATCGTCCTTGCTCAGGACGTCCGCGTCGGCGCGAAAGTGAGACAGCTCGTGCCAAACGGCTGCGAGCGCGTTGTCGCACTCGTCCACCTCCCGGGGCCAGGATTCCATCGCGCGCTTCGTATCGATCTCGCCCCGACCAATCTGCTTCAGAAGCCCGACGACCACCTCGACATCTCGTGTGTTCATGGCTTCGTTCCTCGCTCCGGCAGCGATTCCATCCGCCTCGCCTAGACGGCCACGTCCGCCGAGCCCCCGTCGATCCGCAGGTTCGCGCCGTTGATGTAGCCGGCCTGGCTGCCCGCCAGGAAGGCCACCAGCGCCCCGACCTCCTCGACGCGGCCCGCCCGGGCGCTCGGGTTGGGGAGGAACTCGGCCACGGCCCGCGCCTCGATGGCGTCCCAGTCGTCGCCCCAGCCGCGCTTCTCGGCCTGGCGGAGGAAGTGGGCCTTCACCTCGGCGGTGGCCAGGATCCCGGGGCTCACCGTGTTGACCGTGATGCCCGTGCCCGTGAGCTCCTTCGCGAGGCCGACGCTCAGGTTGGGAAGGGTCGCCTTCGCCGCGTAGTAGTGCGGCGTGCGGTTGCCCGGCCGCACCGAGCCCACCGTCCCCACGAAGATCACCCGGCCGAAGCCCCGCTCGCGCATGCCCGGCACCAGGTGCTGCACCAGGCGAACCCCGGACAGCACGTTGCGCTGGTAGCTCTCGATCCAGTCTTCGCTGTTTCCCTCGAACCAGCCCGGACCGGCTGCGACACCGTAGTTGTTCACGAGGATGTCGACGCCCGCGCCGTTCGCGGTGACTGCACGCGCAACGTCGTCCGTGCCCGACTCGCTGACGATGTCGCCGACCACCGGGTGGACGTCCAGGCCGGCGTCGCGCAGCACCCCGGCCTCGCGCTCGGTGACATCGGCCTCGAAGCCGTGGAGCCAGACCCTCGCGCCTTCTTTGGCGAGCACTTCGGCGATGGCCCGCCCGGTGCCCCGGTAGGACCCCGTGACCAGCGCCACCCGTTCCTGCAGTCCCAGATCCATCCCGAGGCTCCTTCTCTCCCCCGTCGGACGCGCCAACGGCCCCGCGCACGCTAGCAAGGAAGCCTGCACGCTCTCCTGCTCCGCGTGGACTTGTCAGAGAATCCGTCGCTGTGTCACCATGCGCCCCGGGAAGGGAAAGGATCTCGAGGTGCGCCATGCGTGCTCGATCCGTCCTGCTGTTCGCTTTCGCTGTCTGCCTGCCGTTTTCCGCCGGAGCCGCCTCGATCGGCATCAGCTCGGACAAGCTGTTCGTGATGCCGGGCGAAACCTTCACGATATCCGTCGTCGGAGACACTGCGGGCGAGACGACGTTGAACGTCGTGGCGTTCTTCGAGTTCCAGGGCACCGTCTTCGCGCCCACCGGGATCGTGGGCCCGTCGGTACGGGAACCGGATGAAGTGGGAGCCGGCAATCCGAGCGCAGAGCGGCTCACTTCGCTCGACGGCGCGCTCGGCTGGAACCGGGCCGGACTGGAAGGGCAATGCAACGGAGACGCCGGCAATCCCTTCGTGTGCCGCGCCTTCGACCAGTTCCCGTCCTTGCCACCCGTTCCCGCCGCAGACGACATCACCGTAACGGCCACGTTCGAGTTCGAAGCGATCGGCCTCCCGGGCCAGAGCGGCGTCTTCGCGTTCACGGTCGCGAACTGGTTCGACCAGGCAGGCATCCCCCAGCCCGGAGTCACCGTGACAATCGTCCCCGAGCCGGGCACGGCGGCATTGCTCGGCTTGGGGCTCGCGGGTCTCGCGCGACGCCGGCGCTCCTCCGACTCTGGAACGGACTCGTGAAGGGCTCTCACGTGGCCCACGGGCTCGTCGCGATCGCAGCTCTCATTCTGGTTCCACTCGCCTCGCACGGCTCCTCACTCGGCATCACCACCGACAAGCTCACGGTGGTGCCCGGCGAACGGTTCACGATCTCGGTGAGGCTCGTCTCGGATGGAGAGGCGCCAAATCCTCAGATCAATGCCAGCGCCGCGGTCATTCGATTCCGCTACGACGCGCTGCTCGCCGACCCCACCGGCGTCATCGGGCCGTCGACGCGCGACCCGGACGAGGTCAATGCGGGCGCGCCCAGCGCCGATCGCCTCACGTCGTTCAACGGTCAGTTCGGCTGGCTTCGCGCGTCCCTCGAGGGCACCTGCGATGGCGCCACCTGCAGCGCCTTCGACCAGATCACGGCCACTGTCGTGCCCGCCGATGTGTTCACGGCACTTGCCACGATCGAGTTCGAAGCCATTGGGGTCCCGGGTGACGTCGCAAGCTTCGACTTCTCCCTCAGGTCCTTCAACGGCCTGCGGCTCGAGAGCATCCCCGGCGAGTTCCGCGCCGACGTGACGATCGTCCCCGAGCCGGGTACGGCGGCGCTGGTCGCACTGGGCCTGACGGCGCTCGCGCGGAGACGGCGCTAGGGGAAGAGGCGAAAGCCGCCCGGGGCGCGCTCAGCGCGCGTCGCGGGGCTCGGGCAGGTTTTCGAGGGCGCTGCCCACCACCGGGAGGGTCACTGCGCCGGCCAGCGGCGTCTCCGACACGGGCGAAGCGTCGCCGCGAGCCACGCGCATGGCACGTGCCGCCTCGAGGTTCTTCAGGACCTGAAGGTCGGCGTCCCCACCCGCCATCAGCGCCGCTTCGTAGTGGGTGACGGCGGCGTCGTAGTTGCCCTGCAGCTGGTACAGGTAGGCCAGGTTGTTCTGGGCGCCCTGCTCGTTCCCCGACACGCGGAATGCCTCGAGTGCGTCTTCGAAGCGGCCCTGCATCCCGAGCGCCATGCCCAGGTTGTTCGAGCGCAGCACTTCGTCGGCGCGGTCGAGCCGCAGCGCCTCGCGCAGCACGCGCTCGGACTTCACGGGCTTGCCGACGCGCAGGTAGGCGACACCCAGGTTGTTCAGGACCCGTCCGTCGCGGGGATCGAGCTGACGCGCCTTCTCGAGATGCACGATCGCGGCCTCGTGATCGCCGCGCTGATCGAGGGCGACCCCCAGCGCCGCCTGGGCGTCGACGGATTCGGCGTCGAGGGCGACCGCACGTTCGAGTTCCGCGATACCCGCCTCGAGTTCGCCGGCGGAGAGCATGGCCAGCCCGAGGCCGACGCGCGCGCTGGCCAGCTCGGCGTCGAGCGCGATCGCGCTCTCGAAGAACGGTCGCGCTCGCTCGGGGTCGTGCCGCAAGTGGATGAAGCCCAGGCGCACCTGGGGTCGCGGGTCGTCGGGGGCGCGGCGATACGCGGACGCGTAGTCCCAGAGCGCGCCGGCCAGGTTGCCCGTGGCCAGGGCCTGGTCGCCCCGCTCGAGCTTCTCGTCGATCGTGAGCGGGTTCTCGGCACGCTCGGCCACGGCCGCGGCTTCGGCCTCGGCCAGCCGGCGTTCTTCGGCTTCGCGGCGTTCTTCGGGCGTGGGGCCGGCGAACCAACTCGACGCGGTCGCACAGCCGAGCCCGGGGCTCACGGCAAGGGCCAGCACCCAGACACCGCCCATGCGGCGTCCGTGAGCGAGAGCGGCGCGCAAGACTCTCACGAACTACCTCCCAGCGCCGGCAAAGTACTGCGCCAGCTGCAAGAAACCAGGCCCGACGACGATGATGATCATCGCCACGAAGATGAAGGCCGTGGGGAAGACCATCTTGAGCGGCGCCTTGTTGGCCTGCTCTTCGGCCGACTGGATCCGGCGCGTGCGCATTGCGTCCGCGTGCACCCGCAGCGTGTCGGCGAGACCGGTACCGAAGCGCTCGGTCTGGATCAGCATGGAGACCAGCGAGTTCATCTCGCCCACGCCGGTGCGCTCGGCCAGGCCGCGCAGGGCGTCGGTGGTGCTCTTCCCCGCGCGCGTCTCGAAGACGGCCAGGTCGAACTCAGAGGCCAGGATCGGGTAGCTCGGCCGGAAGTCGCGCGCGACGCGCGCCAGGCTGGCGCTCACGCCGAGGCCCGCTTCGACACACACGACCATCAGGTCGAGCGCATCGGGCAGCGCCAGGATGATCGCCTTCTGTCGCGCCTCGACCTGGCGGTCGAGCCAGATGCGCGGCGCCAACACGCCGATGCACGCCGCCAGACACAGGACGCCCACGAGCTGGAACTGGGAGAGCCCCCAGGCACCCGGGATCAGCAGGATCAGCAGCGGCAAGGCCAGCGCCAAAGCGACCCGGCCGCCCATGTAGTTGGCGAGCGCGGAGTCCTGGCGGAACCCGGCGTGCACGAGCGAGCGACGGAGCGGGTCGGTGACCCCCGCACGACGCCGCGTCAGGTCGCCAGCGAAGGGAGCGAGGAGCCGTGCGAGCAGGCTCTTGTCCTGGCTCGTGAGGACGCCCTCTTCGTCTTCGATGTCCGTCGCGCTCTCGGGTGCGGCGAGCTGGGCGAGGCGCTTCTGCTCGGCGGTCTGGCCCAGGCTCGAGACCGCGAGCCCCAGGAAGAGCACGGATCCGAAGACGAGCGCGAGGATCAACCACATACGCCTAGACCTCGATTTGCGCCATGCGGCGGCTGATCACGAACCCCATCACGACCAATGCGAAGGCGATCGAGGCCATGATCAGGCCGGCTGTGGTCCCGAACAAGGGCTGGACGTAGGCGCGACCGCCCTCGCCGCCGCAAGTCACGAGCATCGCGACCATCACGAAGGGCATGCTGGCCAGCAGATTCGCCGAGGCGCGCCCGATCGAGGTGAGCGCCCGCACCTTCCCGTAGAGCGAGAAGCGCTCGCGGATCAGGTAGCCGAGCTTCTCGAGCACCTCGGCGAGGTTGCCGCCCGTCTCACGCTGGATCGAGATCGCGGTGATGAAGAACGGCAGATCGCCGGCCTCGGTGCGGTAGGTGAGGTTTTCGAGCGCGATGCGCAGCTCCTGACCGAGCTTCACCTCTTCGGCCACCTGCGCGAACTCGGAGCCGATCGGGTCGGCGAGCTCGTCGCCCACCATCTGAAAGGCGAAGGTCAGCGAGTGGCCCGAGCGCATGGCGCGGGTCATGAGCTCTAGGGCCTCGGGGAACTGCTCCTCGAACTTCGCCGTGCGCCGCATTCGCAGCTGGCGGATGCGCACCAGCGGAATCAGACCGGCGGCCAGGCCAGGCAGCGCCACGGTGGGGCTCGCGGTGA
Organism: Myxococcota bacterium; assembly: GCA_039030075.1. Lineage (NCBI taxonomy): Bacteria > Pseudomonadati > Myxococcota > Myxococcota bacterium. Next base: position 151,226 of record JBCCEW010000010.1, read on the forward strand.
GCAGCGTCAGCAGCACCCACATCCCGAAGCTCAGCAGGATGCAGAGGAAGACGAAGCGTCCCGGCGCGATCGTCATGCCAGCCTGGTAGAGGCGGCGCTCGAGGCGTGTGGTCCAGGGCAGGCGCCCCAGCATCGAGAGGCGACTCTCGCCGCCCCCGCGGAGGATCGAATCCTCGTCCTCGACCTCGGGGCTCTGGATGCCCATCGCCATCTTCTGCAAGCGCTTGCGTGCGGTGGCGCGATTGCCCGAGCGTCGCTCCTGGAGCAAGAGCGCCACGCCTTCCACCGCCAGGAAGGCGGCGAGGAAGATCAACACGTAGAGCATGGGAGGCATGGCGGTCTCCTCACCAACTCTCGCGGGGCGGTCGCTCGAACATCTCCGGCGGCAGCTCGACGCCACTCGCCCGCAGCTGGTCGGCGAAGTGCGGGCGGATCCCCGTCGACACGATCTCGGCCTGGAGCACGCCGTCGCTGTCGAGGCCACGCTTTTCGAGCGTGAAGATCTCCTGCATGCTGATCATGTCGCCTTCGAGGCCGGTGATCTCGCAGAGGCTCACCAGCCGGCGGCGACCGTCGGCCAGGCGCGCGAGCTGTACGACCACGTGGATGGCCGACGAGATCTGGCTGCGGATCGCCCGCTGCGGAATGTCGAGGCCGGTCATCGCCACCATGTTCTCGATCCGCGACAGGGCGTCGCGCGGCGAGTTGGCGTGGATCGTGGTGAGCGAGCCGTCGTGGCCCGTGTTCATGGCCTGGAGCATGTCGAAGGCTTCCGAGCCACGGACCTCACCCAGGATGATGCGGTCGGGACGCATCCGCAGGGCGTTGATCACCAGCTGGCGCTGGGTGACCTCGCCCTTCCCTTCGATGCTCGCCGGCCGCGTTTCCAGCCGACCGACGTGGGCCTGGTGCATCTGGAGTTCGGCCGAGTCCTCGATCGTGATGATGCGCTCGTTCGGATTGATGAAGCTCGAGAGCACATTGAGCATCGTCGTCTTACCGGCGCCCGTACCGCCGGAAACGAGGACGTTGAGTCGCGAGCCGATCACTCCGCGGAAGAGCTCGACGATGGCCGGCGTGATGGTGCCGAGCTCGACGAGATCTTCGGCGCCGAGCGGGTCGGCGGGGAAGCGACGAATCGAGAGCAGCGGGCCGTCGAGGGCCAGCGGCGGGATGATCGCGTTCACACGCGAGCCGTCGGCGAGACGCGCGTCGACCATCGGGTTGAGTTCGTCGACGCGGCGGCCGACGCTCGACACGATCTTCTCGATGATGCGCATCAGGTGGAGGTCGTCCTTGAAGCGCGCCACCGTGCGCTCCAGGCGTCCCATGCGCTCCACGTAGATCATCGCGTGACCATTCACGAGGATGTCGGACACGGTCGGGTCGGCCAGCAGCGGCTCGAGCGGACCCAGGCCGAAGACCTCGTCCTGGATCTCCTTGACGACCCGCTCGCGCTCCTCGAGGGTGAAGAGCACGCGCTGCTCTTCGAGGATGCGGCGGGTGGCGAGTGCGACGTCCTGACGCACGCGCTCTTCCGAGGCCTTGCCCAGACGCGCCAGGTCGATGAGTTCGAAGAGGCGGTTGTGGACCCGGCTCTTGAGCTCTTGATAGGCGGTTTCCGGCCCGGGCTCATCGCCGCGCGGCCGCCGCGGCGATTTCTCGAGGGCCTTCGGGGCCTCGGGAACGTCGCTGCGGAGTCGGTCACGGAGCGCCATCACGAGCTCCGGAAGATGTTACGGACCGCGCGGCCCAGGGCGCTTCCGCCCTCTTCGGCGACCTGCAGGCCGCACCATTCATGGAGGGCTTCGCTCAGCTGGGTGTAGGCGGTCGCCAGCGCGCTGCGCGGCGCGACGTCGCTGACGCAGGCGCCCTGATTCACGCAGGCGAGCGCCGTGCGATAGGCGTTGGGGATCCGGAAGTCGAGGCCGCGGTCGAGGAACTCGTCGAGATCGCGGTCGGTGACCGAATCGTTCTTCGAGTAGCGGTTGGCCACCAGCCGGACGCGCTCGCCGGCATGCCCGAGCCGCTCGAGCAGGTCGAGGTGCTGGCGCGTGTGGTGCAGGGTGGGCACGTCCATCAGCGTGACGAGCAGGATCTGATCGGCGAGATCGAGCGCGCGAACCGTGGTGTCGCTCCAGGCACGACTCACGTCGAGCACCACCCAGTCGAAGTCTTCGCGGAGCAGGGTCAGCACTTGCTCGACGTGCTGGCCACGTACCAGCTCGGCCTCTTCGGCCCGCGCCGGAGCCGCGAGGATCTGTACGCCCTCGGCCGGCCCGTGGAGAAGCGTCCGCAAGTAGGTCGGGTCGAGCCGCTCACTCTCGCGGGCGATGTTCGCCACGCTGTAGGCGGGCTGGATGTCGAAGTGGAGCGTGACGTCGCCGAGCGGCAGGTTGAGGTCGATCAGCGCCACCCGGCCCCCGGTGCGTCGCAGGGCGCGGGCCAGCTGGCTCGCCACCGTCGTCGCACCACAGCCGCCCTTCGCGCCCATCACCGCAATGGCCTTCGCCGGCGGGTCGGCGGCGGCTGCCGCTTCGAGATCGGCCGTCACCTCTTCGACGGCCCGGCGCAGCTCGCCCTCGTTGGGCGGTGAATCGATGTACTCGCGCACGCCCATGCGCATGGCCCGCAGAATCGGACCACTCCGGTCCTGAGGCCCGGTCACGATCAGCCGCGGGCGCGGCGTCGGCAGCTTGTCGAGCAGGTCGAGCACGGCATCGGGCATCGAGCCGAGATCAGCGAGCACCAGATCGGGGCGGTGGTCGCGCACGGCTTCGAGCAGCTCGTTCGGAGCCGCCACGCTCGCCGCGAGGTGAACCACCCCGTCTTCGGAGAGCTTCTCACTCAGGTCCCGGAGCGGAGCACTCGCGGTATAGACAACGCAACTTCGAGCCATGACTACTGCACCAACACCGCGCGGCTTGCGCGCAGACCGAAATTACAGCCACCGGGGCCAGCATTCAGGGCTTCCGCATCGTCGTCGGTCGGAAAGATCGAGCAGTACTCCTGAAAACGGGCGCGAATGATCGGGTCGGGTGACGTCGGGCAGAGAAACCGACCCTTGATCGAGAAGGGATCCGGGAACGCGGTCACTTCGCGAATCTCGAAACACACAGCGCCGAGCACGCGGGCGGTACCACTGCAGAAATCCGTGTCCTGGTTCTCGATCACCGGTAGCCTCACGACCCACGAGTCTTCCGCGACGCCGAGGTAGCGATCTTCTGCCTGCGGCCCCACCGAGACCCAGAACGGATCGTTGATGCCGTAGAAGGCGTCGCGGAGTTCCTGCTCCGCGAAGTCCGAGTGGAGCACTGCCGGGAAGCCGACCTGGGCCACGTCGACACTGTCGCCCGCCTGGAGGGGGTCGGGGTTTCCTTGGCCACGGATGCGGTTGCGCAGGGTGAGCACATCCACCGAATCGCCGTTCAGAGACGTCCAACACGCGTTGTGGTTGATGCTGGTGTTGAAGGCGAGACAGGTCACGTTGCCCGGCGTATCGCCACCCTGCGGATTGTCCAGGGAGCACGCATTCGGGGCCGGAATGATGCTCTCGCAATAGTCGACGCCACAGCCATCGCTGTCACTGCTCAGCTCGCCCGCATCGATGGCGATTGGCAATTCGAGTTCGCGCTCGCCGAAATCACCGGGGAAGCCCAGATAGGCGATCGCCTGGTTTCGCACCGTGATCGTGGGGGCCTGAGTCGGCGCGGACTGGTCCTCAGGATCTCTCGGCACCCCGCCGAGGTCGAGGGCATTGGCCAGGAAGAGCGGCGGCGGCGGGTTGTCGGATCCGTCCTGGCGTAGCTCGACGCGAATCGCCGTCACGAGATCGGGATCGGTCAAGACTCCGGACTGAGTGAACACGCCCGTCTCCGGGTCCCAGTTTCCCGCGCGGAAGTCGGCGTCGTTGAGCTGGAGCTGGAGGTCGCGCACCGAAATGTTGTTCTGCGCCACTTGCTTCCCGGCCACGCGTGCCGCCTCGAAGGTGACGAACTCTCCGGTGCCGGAAATCAGGTTCGCGGCGGCAGCCATTGCCGCCCCGTCCACCGCTCCCTGACCTTGCGTGCGGCCGGCCCACACGAACCCCACGTCGATCGCCAGCGCCGCAAGCAGCATCAGGGTGATCGCAGTGCCCGCAACGAGCACCATCACCGTACCGCCTTCGCGCTTGCGATCTTTGCAGGGGGGTCGCGTCATGCTTCGCTCTAGTCGATGTCCACGTTGATGATCGACTTCGATTCGTCTTCCGGAGTGGTCCGTTCCTGCTTCCGGTACTTGTACATCGCGTTCGTGGTGCTCGCGGCGTCGAGCTCCGGCGAGTCCTCGCCCCCAGCTTCCGGATTCTCGATTGAACGCTCGACGTAGTCGGAGTGCGATCGCGAGTACGCGCGATCCAGGGGGGTCTGGCAGCCGGCCCACACCAGGACCAGAAACGCCAGCGCTGCGATCGTCATCCGCGCCATCAGTTGCCTCCGTTCTCGGGCGTGGCGGGCAGCCGGTAACCCGCTTCCCCGATCAGGCCCGCCTCGGGCGGCCCCTCGGATTCTTCGGGCCGCAGGTCGTCGAAGCCCTCGACCCGCCCCAGCAGATAGAACTCGAACGGGTTCGCTTCATCGAGATAGTCGGTGGGGAGCGGCGGCAGTTCGTCACCAATCGGCTTCACGAGGCGCGGCCGCACCAACAACACGAGCTCCGTAGTCGTCTTCTCCCAAGTCGAGCTACGCACCAGTGAGCCCAGGATCGGGATCGACTTCAGCAGCGGGTAGCCCGAGCTCCGTGCCGACAGGTCTTCGCTGAGCAGGCCCGCAATGGCGAGGGTCTGGCCGTCCCCGATGTCTACGCCGGTGGAGGCGCGTCGCGTCCGGAAACCCGGCGTCGTGAAGCCTGCCAAGGTCGTCGACAGGGTGAAGTCGGGCTCGCTCACCTCGGTCTCGACGACGAGGTGGATGCGTTCGTCGTGGATCACCGTGGGTGTGAAAGCGACCCCGATCCCGAATTCCTTGAACTCGATCGTGATCGAGTTGTTGTTGCCGGCCTGGGCAATCGGAATCGGCACCTCCCCGCCTGCCAAGAAGCGCGCCGTCTCACCAGTCCGTGCGACGAGGGTTGGCTCGGCAAGCACCTTGCCGAGCCCCGTCTCGGCCAGGGCATTCACGTAGAACTGATAGACGCCGGTGCCGATCGGAAACGCGGAACCGATGAAGTTGACCTGGTCCGAGAACTCGACGATCTCTTGAAGTGCTCCGCCGACCTCGACCTGATCGGGCCTCGCCAGACCATCGATGGAATTGAACACATCAAAGGTGCGCTCTCCGTTCTGGACGATGCTCGCGGCGAAGTTCGTGCCAATCGTGCGCGTGAGCGAGCGCGACATCTCGGAGACGGTCACCTCGATCATCACCTGCTGGTTGCCGCCCACCGTGAGCAGGTTGATGACCTCGCCTTCTTCCTTCTCGTCCTTCTTCTTGAAGTAGGCAGACGCCACGGCGAGCACGCGCTCGACCGTCGCCGCATCGGGGACCGAGCCGGTCAGGACGATCGACTCGCCCGCCGAGTCGACGCGCACGTCGCCGACGTCGACGACGCGGCGGATCTCGCGCTCGATCCAGGAGAAGGCCCGGCCGACGTGGACGTCGATCGCCGCCTCGATCTGGCCCGACGTGCTCCAGATCACCACGTTGGTGCTGCCCACGGTCTTCGGGACGAACTGAAGCTCGGTGGACTGCAGGGGCACGACGTCGGCCACGGACGGGTCGCCTACGGACACGCGGCGCACGGGATAGGCGGTGCGGATGAACACCGACTTCCCCTTCTCCATATAGAGCTCACGCAGGGTGTCGTCGGCGCTTCCGGGCGCCTCGAGATAGATGGTGGCGCGCGCGCCGGTCGGGACGAGCTCGCGCCGCGACTGGGTCGCCGCAGACGCAGCGCTCGCCAGGAAGGCGAGCGACAGCAGGAGACTTCCCCACCAGAGGGCGAACGACGGGCCCGCGTCGGGCCTGGCAGCCGGGTTCTGCATCATTCGCTCCGGTGTGTGCGAGAGAGTTGCGGGTCGGTGACAGAGAAGCGCACGGAACTAGAAGCTCTCGACCGACACTTCGGCGCCCTTCACGACCTCGACGTTGGTCTTGGGACGGGGTCGCGGCCGCGGCTTTTGCACCACGACCGGCTTCGGCGGAAGCACGATGGCGACATCGCCCAACACATCGCCCACCGTCACGCTGGGCGTGTTGACCACTTCGTCCGACTTCGGGTGACGCAGCGCCAACTGCAGCTTCCCCTCGTGGACCGCGTAGGTCAGCAACTCGGCCTGCTCGGTGTTCACCTCGAGAGTCACCACCTGGGCCGGCTCGGGGTCGCGGCTGCCGAACGCCTCGACCTTTTGGTCGATGGCCAGCACCTTCACGTTCTGCAGGATGACCTTGCTGTAGGGCATCGGGTTGTCGCGATCCAAGCGGCGCAGCGTCGTGATCACGTCGACGCGAGAGCCCGGCACCACGAAACCGGCCACGCCGACGACCGGGTCGACCTTCACCGAGATGGCGCGCAGGGACGGATCGATCATCGACACCAGGCCACCCGGCGAGCCCTTCGGCAACAGGGCCGATTCGAGCACCGGCTCGCCACTGGCGAGTGCGCGCCGGAGCACCCGGCCTTCGAGCCGATCCAGGGAGTCGAAGGTGCCCTGAGGCACAAAGCCCAGGGGCCAGTCCACCGTGATCAAGTCCGCAGCAGCCAGCACACTCCCGGCAGGCACGTCATTGCGCATCGCCACCACCGGGGTGGCCGTGCGAGCGTAGGTGGGAGACTGCTGGGTCTGACTCTCGAGCCAGTTGCGCGCCATGAAGGCGGCGCCAAGGCCGAGAACCACAGCCAGTACCAGGAAAAGGACAGCGCGGCGATTTTGCACGGGGGGTTGGACTCAGGTGAGGGGGTCTACTCGTTCCGCATGACTGCAGAGTGACCGACGTTGAGGGAACCGGGCAGGATGCCGGGACTGCGCAGCGCGCCGAGCCCGGGGATATAGAGGAAGGGAAAATCGATGCTGGCGCGCACCAAGACCTGGGTGCCGCTGCCTGCGCACACGTTGTCGGCGATCTCGTTGTTGCTGAACGCGACCGCCACGTCATTGCGCTGAATCGCACCGGCTTCCGCGAAGTCGAGCACCCGATTGGTGATCTCGGTCTTCACGATGCCTGCGACACAGTTGTCGCGATAGACGATGGCGTGGCGGGCGCCTTCGCGGGCGGCGTTGCTCAGCGTCAACCAGCGGTTGAAGAGCAGGCCCATCTCCGCGATCGCGAACATCACCAGCAATAGGATGGGAAGGATGATGGCCATCTCGACCATCGCCATTCCCCCGCGGGCACGGGTGCGCGAACGAACTCGCTCGAGCCATCGCGCTACATCCATGCGGACCCCCACAACTGGTAACAACAAGCCCCGATGCCAATCGCGAGGGCGAAGGGCAGCCCTCCGCTCGCAACCGATCCTGGAGCCGGTGGGAAGTAGGTGGCCTGACGCGACAAGAATGTTACCCGCAGGCTGTCGACCCAGCGACTCACCAGGTTGGGTAATTCGCCCCGGAGGGCGATCCAGGAGAGGCCGAGGACACCCCCGGACACGACTACCCAGAAGAGCACGCCCAGGATGTGGCTGGAACCCCAGAGCGCACCCAACGCCATCATCGCCTTGACGTCGCCGGCGCCGAGCCAGCGAACGTGAAAGGGAAGGAAGAGCACGGCGAGCGCAAGCCCTGCCCCGCCAAGGGCTTCCCAGAACGCAGAAAGGCCCATCACCCCGGCGAAGACCAGAGCGGCACCCAGAGCGCCGAAGGTCAGCCAGTTGGGGATGCGCAGGGCGTAGACGTCATAGGCGACGGCCACGAATAGGAACGCCGCTGCCCACTCGATGGCGGGCAGCGGCGTGTCCCGTGCAGTCCAGAGAAACCCGGCAGCCGTGACCAGGGCCAGGAGACAAGACAGCCCAAGCGTCGTACTCGCACCCGCCTGCGAGACGTCGCGCGTCGGCAGGGCGATTTCTTGTCGCATGGCTCGGCCGGAGGCGCCAGACCTCCTAGGCGACGCTACGAATCAGTTTCCTCCGCCACCACCGCAGTTGCCGGTGGAGACGCAGGTCCCGATGTTCTGCAGGGCCGTCTGGATGTTCGTATTGAGCGTCGACCAGAGCAGCGCGCCCGCCAGGGCGAACACCACGCCAACGATCGACCACTCGACCATTTCCATGCCGTCATCCTCGCGGACGAGGCGCTTCAGCGAACGAACGAGCATGATCTCTCCAAATTGCTGGGGGGTACGCGCGGGACGCCACACCCAAGTTTTGCAGCACGGCTACACGCCCACGCCGCTGGCAGGTATGTGCCACCTGCGACCGGATGGGTCACGCGGGTTTCGCCGCGGAAAGTAGCCTGAGCCTTGCCAATGCCGGCGTCAAGCCAGGAACGAGGCCCCACGCGAAAAAATTCGCGTGAAGAATCAAGGTGTTGGGCCCTCACCGCGCCACTTCTCCTGCGCGGTGACCAGCACACGAACGAGGTTTCAAAACAAATTCAAGGAGATCGCGTACAACCTGCAAGTCGATTATATGCCCCGCGGGACACGCCGAAATCTCCTGCCTCGGCCTCACATCGCTGGCTCCGAGCGGATCGCGTCCGGTTGCACACGCGTGAGTGGCAGCCCGCAGGCCCGGCAGCCCCGATCAGCGCGGCAGCACGTCGGGGGTCCAGCGGCCCTCGGTCGCCATGGCGGGCAACCAGGTCTCGACCAGCTTGCCCTCGGCCCAGCGGAAGGTCTGGACCCAGTCCCACTGCATCTCGCCGTTGATCTTCCACGTGCCGATCGCGGTGACGAAATGGCCCTCGGCCATCAGGAAATAGTGGAAGTCGGAGATGACCCAACGACTACAGCTCGCAGTGATCTGATCCCGATACTCCTCGGCCGTCACCGTGCGATCCCCGACGACGTCGTGGCGCGTGTACTCGGGCCCCGCCAGCTCGGGAACGAGGGCGAAGTTCTTCGGCCCCCACATCTCGTCGTACCAGCGACGCAGCAGCGCCTTCCCTTCGGCCTCAGGCGACGACACGTTCCTTCTCCTCCGGCGGCGGCGTACCGCGCCAGCGCGCGAGCGTCGACTCGATCTCGTGGCGTGCGTCTGCGAGCAGCACGCGCCGGTCCTCATCGGGCTTGCGCGCCACGGGCGCCCCGATGCGGACCCGAACTCTCGTCCCAAAGCGCACCGGGAACAGGTTGAACTGCAGGAGCCGCCACGACTCGTCGATCGTCACGGTGACGATCGGGACGTCCGGCGCTTCGTCGAAGAGGGCCAGCGCGCCGGCGGGACGGAACTTCCCGAGTGCCCCCCGCCGCGCCCGGGTGCCTTCGGGATAGATCACGGCCGAGACGCCGCGCTCCTTCACCTGGGCGGCGAGCTCACGGATCGCGCGCGTCGCACCGGCCCGATCGTCACGATCGATCAGGGCGTGCCCGCCGACCCGCAGGTTGTAGGAGATGCTGGGGATGCCCTTGGCGAGCTCCCGCTTCGAGATGTACTTCGGTCGGTTCGAGAAGAGCAGCGCGCCGAAGATCGGAATGTCGAACATGCTCTGGTGGTTCGCGACGATCAGGTAGGGCTCGCCGGGCAGGATGCGCTCGTCGCGCTCCACCTGCAGGGTGGTGCCCGCCACCTTCCACACCTGGATGAGCCAGCGCTGCAGGATGCCGGCGACCCATTCTTGCGGCGCGCGCCCGAAGCGGTAGGCGACACGCTGCAGCACGTCGAAGAAGAGCAACGACCCGCCGAACGTCACCCAAAAGCCAGGAGTGGCCAGCCAGTCGCGAAGCCGCGGCTGCTCGCGAGACCTGGATCGATTCGAGCGTTCCCCCATCCCGCGGACGTTACCGAGCCCACTAGCCCGCTGACCAGGGGCCTCGGTCTCGCGTGATAGGATGCGCCCGCCCCCGCGCGGGCGCGGGAGGGAAGGCGCATGAGCGAAGCCAACGGAGGCCAGCTGGCGGCCCGCCAGCTCAAGGCCGCAGGGATCGACACGATCTTCACTGTCGTCGCCGGGCCCATGATCGAAGTGCTCTCGGGGGCGGTCGAAGCGGGCATCCGCGTCGTCAACTGCCGTCACGAGGTATCCGCCGGGTTGATGGCACAGGCCTGGGGCTGGGCGAAGCGAAAGCCCGGCGTCTGTGTGGTCGGCTCGGGCCCGGGCATGACCAACGCCATCACGCCCATGCACGTCGCCACCGAGAGCGCGATGCCCCTGGTAGTCCTGGGCGGCTCCACCTACGGACCCACCCGCGGCCTCGGCGGGTTCCAGGAGGCGGACCAGCGCGCGCTCGCGCGCCCGGCCTGCAAATGGACCCTCGAGGTCGACAGCACCCCGCGCATCCCCGAGCTGGTCCACCTGGCCCTCGGCAAGGCGTCCAGCGACCGGCCCGGCGCGGTTTACCTCGACTTCCCGGGCCACTGGGTGGCCCACCGTGTGAGCGAAGACAGCGTGCGCATGCGCAGCCGCGCTCCCGAGATCGCCCTGCCCCACCCGGACCCGAACGCCATCGACCGCATCGCCGACGCCCTGCGCAACGCCGAGCGGCCGCTGCTCGCGATCGGCAAGGGCGCCGCCTGGTCCGGCGCCGGAGCGGCCCTGGCGAAGCTGGCCGACCGCGGCCTCCCCTACGTCACGTCGCCGATGGCGCGCGGAACCATCCCCGACGACCACCCGGGTTTCGCGAACAGCGCGCGCTCCCTCGCGCTCAAGGAAGCCGACGTGGTGGTGATGATCGGCGGCCGCTTCAACTGGATCTTCGGGTTCGGGCAGCGCTTCGCGCCGGGAACCCAGCTCTTCCAGATCGACGTCGAGTCGGCGGAGTTCTACAGCGGAGCCGACCTCGACGCAGGCCTGGTCGCCGACGCGCGAATCGCCGCCGAGGCCCTCGACGCCGCCCTCGGTGACGCCCCGCTCGCCTGCACGAAGGGCGGCTGGGCCGCGCGCCTCGCGATCGCACGCGACGAGAACGAGGCCCGCCTGCGGCCTTCGCTCGAGTCCGACGCCCGTCCCATCGACCCCCATCGGCTGGTCGCCGAGGTGCGGGCCGTCGCCCCGCGCGACGCCAGCCTCTCGGCAGACGGCGAGACGATCATGGGGATCGCGCGTCAGGTGCTCCCGGCCTATGGCGAGCGCAAGCTCTTCAACGCCGGCACCACGGGCTGCATGGGCACGGGCGTCCCGTCCGCGCTCGGCGCCAAGCTTGCCTGGCCCGAGGCTCCCTCGATCGCCGTGCTCGGGGACTATGCCTTCGGGGCCGCCGCGCTCGAGGTGGAGACGTCGGTGCGCGTCGGCGCGCCGGTGGTGTTCGTCGTGGCGAACAACGAAGGCATCGCCGGCCACATGATCCAGGACGGCATGTTTCCGGCCGGCGCACCCCGGGTCGCGTCGCTCCTGCCCGCCCACTACGAGAAGTTCGCCGAGCTCGTGGACGGCCACGCCGAGCGGGTCGAGGCGCCGGAGGACATCCGCCCGGCCCTCGAGCGGGCCCTCGCGAGCGGCCAGACCTCGGTGGTGCACGTCCAGGTCGACCCGAAGGCCACGCGCCTCTCGGGCGGCAACTACCTCGTCCCCTGATTCCCTGCCCCTGACCCCTTGTCGACCCCAGCCCCCGTTGACCCCACCGGGTCGCGCGCGCTTGAATGGCGTCGACGTCCTGGAGCCGCGTCCAGTCTCGGAACCGGAGCCCGGAGCGACGTCTCGGAGGAATGGCCATGCCGATGCCCCTCGAAGGCCTGCGAGTGATCGATTGGACGATCTGGCAGCAAGGTCCCGTTGCGAGCGCCATGCTCGGCGATCTCGGTGCCGAGGTGATCAAGATCGAGAGCCGCGACGGGGGCGACCCCGGCCGCGGAATCGTGGCCATGGCGGGCACGGAATCGGACCGGCCCAACTTCTACTTCGAGGCCAACAACCGCAACAAGCAGAGCCTCACTCTCGATCTCAAGCAGCCCGAGGCGCGCGAGATCGTGTACCAGCTCGCCGAGAAGTCCGACGTCTTCGTCCAGAACTTCCGCAAGGGCGTCGCCGATCGGCTCGGGCTCGGCGCCGACGCGCTCCGCGCCCGCAACCCGCAGCTGATCTACGCGAACGCGACAGGCTACGGACCCGAAGGGCCCGAGAGCGGCGACCCCTCCTTCGACCAGCTCGGCCTGGCGCGCTCGGGGATCATGTTCGCCGCGGGCGAACCCGACATGCCGCCGCTGCCGATCGGCGGCGGCATCGCCGACCAGATGGGTGCCATCCTCCTCGCCTACGGGGTGATGGCGGCTCTGATCGCGCGCGAGCGCTTCGGGATGGGCCAGGTCGTCGACGCCTCGCACCTGGGCAGCATGAGCTTCCTGCAGGGCCTGTCGCTGCACTCGCGGCTCATCAACGGCGCGGCCTTCCCGCGCGTGCCGCGTGCCGGCGCCTTCAACCCGCTCTGGAACCACTACCTGTGCGGCGACGGTCTCTGGATCGCACTCGGCATGCTCCAGCCCGATCGCTACTGGAAGGACTTCTGTCACACGATCGAGCGCCCGGAACTCGCCGACGACGAGCGCTTCGAAACGATGGGCCCGCGCGGCGTGAACCGCGAGGCCTGCGTGGCCGAGCTCGACGCCACCTTCGCGAAGCGGCCCCGCGCCGAGTGGTTGCAGATGCTGCGCGACGGCGGCGACTTCATCTTCACAATCGTCAACAGCGTGGACGATCTGCCCGAGGACCCGCAGATGCGCGCGAACGACTACGTGGTCGATTTCGACCACCCGAGCCACGGCACCACCCAGTACGTGGGCGTGCCGGTCCGCCTGTCGGAAACGCCGGGCAGCGTGCGCAGCGCGGCGCCCGAACACGGCCAGCACACCGAGCTGCTGCTGACCGAGCTGCTCGACTACAGCTGGGACGACGTCGCGAAGCTGCGCGAACAGGGCGTCATCTGACGCCCACGATCGAGCCCGGCTAGGTCGCCGGGCCGCCCTTCAACAGCCGCCCGGCCGAGTGGCCGCCGTCGATCACGAAGTCGCCGCCGGTGCAGGACAGGCTCTCGTCCGAGGCCAGGAAGATCGCCAGGTGGGCGATGTCTCCGAGTCGCTCTTGAATCGTGCGATCGCGGTTCGACGCCAGGATCGGCCACTGGAACGACATCGCGAGTTCCGGGTCGACGCCCTCGGGCAGGTACGGCCGCACCATCTCGGGCCCGCCCGCCTCGGGGCAGATCGTGTTGACGCGCACGCCGTACTTCCCGAACTCGACCGCGGCGACCTTCGAGAGCCCGCGCAGCCCCCACTTCGTCGACGCGTATGCCGACACCCCGTTCTTGACGCTCACGCCGTCCACCGAGCACAGATTGATGATCGACCCGGCGCCGTGCCCCTGCATGGCGGGAAAGACCGCCTGCATGCCGAGGAAGGGTCCGAGCTGATTCACCTTCATCAGCGCCTCGAAGTCGGCACCGCTGGTCTCGACGAACGACGCTAGACGCAGGATCGCGGCGTTGTTCACCAGCACGTGCAGTCCGCCGTCGCGTGCGGTGACCGCCGCGACCGCCTCCTGCCAGGCTGCCTCCGAGGTGACGTCGAGCGCGACGAAGCGCGCCGCCTCGCCGAGCTCGTCGGCGATCCGTTGCCCCTCGTCCTCGAGGACGTCGGCGATCCACACCCGGGCGCCCTCGCGGACGAATGCGCGCGCCATCTCGGCGCCCGTACCGCGGGCCGCTCCGGTGATGACGGCCACCTTGCCCTTCAGCCGATCGGCCATGCCCGCTCCTCCATGCCCCCTCCTAACGAATGGGTCGCGCGCGACCGGGTGTCGCGCTGCGCCCAACGGGTAGCGAACCTCGCCGAGCCGGCCGCGGATGATCAGGCCGAGCTGAGGAGCGGAAGACGTGCCCGGGTCCGCCCCTGCACGCCCGGGCCATGCACGTCAGGGAGCGCTGGGCACCTCGGCGATGGGCTGCCACTTCACCGGATCGCGGCCGGAGAGCGCGACGTGGCGAATCCGCTCGCGCGGAATGCGGGTGAGCGCGGTCTGTCCCTTCTCGTAGACGCGCACCTCCGCGTCTCCGTTGGCGACCAGATAGCCCACGCGCTCACTGCCGTCGTCGAGGGTGAGGGTCGCGTCGCCCCGGTAGTCGAAGGCCTCGCGCAGCGCTTCGGCGCTGGCGGGCGCTTCCCAGCCGCGCAGCGATTCCGGGACCGGGAGCGACGGCGGTGCCGCCGCCGGCGCCGGCGTCGTCGGCGCCTGGACCTGGGGCCCGAAGAGCAGCGCCCGCACCATCTGGAACATGCCCTTCGGCGAACCAAAGGCCGCTTCCACCGCGCTCGCCTCGAAGCCGCTGTGCATCATGCAGTTCTGGCAGGCCGGGTTATCGCTGGCGTGGCCGTAGTTCTCCCACTGCGTCTCTTCGACGAGCTCCTGGAAGCTCTCGGCGTAGCCGTCCTGGATCAGATAGCAGGGCTTCTGCCAGCCGAAGACCGAGTACGCCGGCATCCCCCACGGCGTGCACTCGTAGTCGTGGGCTCCCGCCAGGAACTCGAGGAAGAGCGGCGACTGGTTGAAGCGCCAGCGCTTCGCCCCCTTGCGATTCAAGAGGTCGCGGAAGAACGCCTTCGTGCGCTTCCGGCCGATCCAATGCTCCTGGTCGGGTGCCTTCGCGTAGGCGTAGCCTGGCGACACCATCATGCCCTCGACCCCGAGGTCCATGGCCATGTCGAAGAACTCGGCCGTGCGATCGGCGTCGCTGCCATCGAAGAGCGTCGTGTTCGTGGTCACCCGGAAGCCGCGATCGAGCGCGGCTCGGATCGCGGACACCGCCTTGTCGAAGATGCCGTCCCGGCAGACGGCCGCGTCGTGCTCTTCGCGCAGGCCGTCCAGGTGGACGCTGAAGCTCAGGTACTTGCTCGGCTCGAAGAGATCGAGCTTCTCCTCGAGCAGGATCGCGTTCGTGCACAGGTAGATGTACTTCTTGCGCTCGACGAGTCCGCGCACGATCGCATCGATCTCGGGGTGGAGCAGCGGTTCGCCGCCGGGGATGCTCACCATCGGCGCCGGACACTCGTCCACCGCGGCCATGCACTCCTCGACGGACAGCTGGCGCCGGAGGACGTGGCCCGGGTACTGGATCTTGCCGCACCCCGCGCACGCGAGGTTGCAGCGGTACAGCGGCTCCAGCATCAGGACGAGCGGGTAGCGCTCGACTCCCTGGAGCTTCTGCTTGAACAGGTAGGTGGCGACGGTCGCCATTTGAGAGATCGGAACACCCATCGGATCGCGTTACCTCACGGCGGGAAGAGGAGTGACGGGCAGCGCGTGGCTTCCCATCCAGTTGGAGATCAAGGGGGCGAGGCGGCGCAGTGTGGAGAGACCGCGCCATGCGCGAAGCGGAAAGCCCGCTTCGCGGAGCTCCTGATCCGGCGCATCGACGACCACGCGCACCACCGCGAGGTCGCGGTCGCCGGCGTGCTGGGCCAGCCAGGCCGATTCCATGTCGACCGCCCGAACACCTGCGGCGTGGAAGGCAGCCCGCTCGGAACCGCGGACCACGTGATCGGCACTCGCGAGGAGCCCCTCGGCGAACGCGAAGCCCGCGTCGGCCAGGGCCGCCCGCAGCGACGCAGCGGACAGCCGACGGTCGCCGCCCCCGGGCAAGCGCACGGCGTCGGGCACGAAGACGTCGCCGGCCCGGAGGCGCGGATCCGTGGCGCCACAGAGGCCGAGCACCAGCCAGGCCCCCGGTTGCGACGCGCGCGCACGCGCGGCCGCCTCGGCGCGCGCCGGGCCCAGGCCGCAGCGCACGACCGGCAGCCCGGGAGCGCCGAGCCGCAACGCCCAGGCCTCGAGGCGCAGCGGCGCCCAGACGATTCCGCTCGCCCAGACGATCCCGCTCGACGCGGGGGCGCTCACGCCGAATGTCCTTCGGGTCGCAGCCCGAGATAGCGGCCCAGCGCCATCATCGGGAAGCTCAACCGATACAGGTGGTATCGGATGTAGAAGTCACCGGGAAACCCGGTTCCGGTGAACTGGGGCTCGTTCCAGTCCCCGTCCCCGCGCTGAGTGTCGACGAGCCAGGCGATCCCGCGATCGATCGCGGCACCGCGCTCGCCCGCTGCCAGCAGAGCGAGCAGGGCCCAGGCCGTTTGCGACGCCGTCGAGTCGCCGAGGCCCGGCTCTCCTTCATCGGTATAGGAGCGCAGGTCCTCGCCCCAGCCCCCGTCGTCGTTCTGCACGCGGTAGAGCCAGCGCACGGACCGGCGGATCGCCTCGTGGTCGGTCGGCAGCCCCGCCGCCACCAGAGCCGGTACGACGGCGCCCGTACCGTAGAGGTGGTTCGCGCCCCAGCGTCCGAACCAGCTGCCGTCGTCTTCCTGGTTCGCGAGCAGCCAACGCACCCCGCCCTGGACGCGCGGGTCGTCGCCCTTCCCCTCTTCGGCCAGCATCTCGACCACGTGGGCCGTGACATCGGCCGACGGCGGGTCGATCACCTCACCGAAGTCACAGAAGGGAAGCTCGCGACAGATCGCCCGGGTGTTGTCGACGTCGAACGCGCCCCACCCCTCGTCCGCCGACTGCATACCGAAGGTCCAGCGCACGCCGCGAGCGATCGCCGCTTCGAGCGCGTCCGGGTCGCCGGTCTGGACCGCGCGCAGCGCCAGGATCACCTCGGCGGTGTCATCGGTGTCGGGATAGCGGTCGTTGTCGAACTCGAAGGCCCAGCCGCCCGGCGGGAGATTCGGACGCCGCACCGACCAGTCGCCGGGGATACGGATCTCCTCCTGCAGCAGCCAGTCGGCGCCGAGCTGCATCGCCGGATGGTCCGGCGCCACGCCGGCATCGCGAAGCGCGACCATCGCCAGTGCCGTGTCCCAGACCGGTGACTGACACGCTTCGAGACGCCGCTCGTCACCCTCTTCGATCAAGAAACCGTCGAGTCCGGACAGGCCCTTGCGAATCACCGGGTGATCCATCGGGTAGCCGAGCAGGTGCAGCGCCAGAATCGAGTAGACCCAGGGCGGCTGGATCCCGCCCCAGGAGCCGTCGGCTTCCTGCCGCGCGATGATCCACTCGGCACCGAGCCGCATGGCGTGCTCGCGCAGTTTGCGCAGGGGCCGCTTCTCGTAGAGCTGCAGCGCGCGGTCGAGCCGCTGCAAGCGTCCCTTCCAGGTCGAGAACGGATGCTGCTCCTCGACCCGCGCCCCCGCCCGGAGCTCCGACAGCGAGAACGGCAGGGGCCGCACCGGGCGGTGCGCCCCGACGATGGTGAGCGGGACGATCGTCTGCCGTGCCCAGCAGGCGAAGTCGTAGATGTTGAGCGGGAACCACGACGGCAGCAGCATCACTTCCGGCGGCAGCGCCGGCAGATCGTCCCAACGCCACTCGCCGAAGAGCGCGAGCCAGATGCGCGTGAAGACACGCGAGTGCTCGATGCCTCCCAGGCCGAGGACGACCTCGCGCGCCCGCTTCATGTGTTCGGCCTCGGGCGGATCCTCGGCCAGGCGCAGCGCCGCGTAGGCCTCGATCGTCGTCGAGAGGTCCGGCGGGCCGCCAAAGAAGGTGGCCCAGCTACCGTCCGCCCGCTGCTGCGAGCGGATCCAGTTCGCCGCGAGCGCCGTCTCCTCGCGCGTGCGGATCCCGAGGAACTCCCGCATCAGGAGATCCTCGGCGTCCATCGTGACGTTCGTCTCGAGCTCGGCTTTCCACCAGCCCGCTTCGTTCTGGCGCTCGAGCAGGTGATCGCGCGCGCGCTCGAGCGCGGCTCGGGCGTTCGCCTGTAGATCCGTCATACCGAGGTCTCCCAGGTTCCGAGTCGACGCAGGAGTCCCTGGGCCGCGTCCTCTCCACTCCGCACTGCGCTCTCCATCGTGGCCGGCCAACCAGTGTCGGTCCAATTCCCCGCGAGCCAGAGCCGCGGATGTTTCGTCGCATTCTTCGGTCGCCACGACCGGCAGCCCGGCGCCTGGCGGAAGGTCGCGGCGGGCTCGTTGACCGCGAAGAATTCGAGCAGCTTCGCCTCGCGCGAAGCGGGCAGCAGCGCGTGCAAGGCCGGCAGGAAGATCTCGCGCAGCGCCGCGTTGCTCTTACCCAGCCATTCGTCGCCCGCCGAGAGCGACACCGTGAGCACCTGGCCGCGGTCGACGTCGGCGGCGCGCGTGCGGTCGAAGATCCACTGCAGCGGCGTGTTCCAGCCCGCCAGGAAGGGAACGTCCAGCACCGGGCGGTCGAACCACAGGTGGAGGTTCACGATCGCCGAACGTCCGAGCTGCGCGAGGCCGTGTCGGTCGAGCCCCGCGACGTCCGGCGCCAGCTCCGCCGCCACCTCGGGCGGCGTGGCCAGCACCAGCGCGTCGGCCTCCACCTCGGCGCCCTGCACGCGAAGGCGCACGCCTTCGTCGTGACAATCGATCGCCGACACCGCAGCGCGGGTTTCGATCCGGGCCCCCGCGCGCTCCAGCGCCTGCCGCGCAGGGTCGGCGTGGAGGGCCTCGAAGGGCACGGCGGCGAATCCGATGTCGGCGGCGTCGGAGGTGTCCAGGAATCCGGTGCGCAGCACCTTCACCGCCAACGCCAGCGACGCTTCCTCGCCGGGGAGGTTCAGCGTCGGCCGGATCAAGAGATCCCAGAACGCGCGCTCGGCTTCGCTGCGCACACCCGCGTCGTGCAACCAGCTTCCGAAGGACACGCGGTCGAGTCGTTCGTCGTCGGGGTCGAGACGCGTGACGCGCAGGGCCGTCACACCGGCGCGCACGCGCTCCGCCGGTCGCAGGTAGGGAAAGCGCAGCAGGCTCGCGCCGAGATGGGCCGGCGCCGGAAACGACTGGCGCCGGATCCACGCGCGCGGTCCCCCCGGCGCGGCGACCGGCACCGCGAGGCGATCCTGGAGCCACGCCTGCTCGGCCACGCCAAGGCGGTCGAGGAAAGACCGGTACGCGGTGCAGCAGCGCATGAAGACGTGCTGTCCGTTGTCGACGACCAGCCCGCGCTTGCGCGTCGACCAGGTGGCTCCGCCCAGCCGCGCGCGCGCCTCGAACAAACGCACCTCGGCGCCCGCGTCGGTGCAGGTCACCGCAGCGCGAAGCCCGGCCAGGCCGCCACCCACCACGGCAACGCGCGGCGCTCCCGTCACGACGCCACCGCCATTCCGCGCCAGGCCTGCCAGGCCCGTCGCGCGAGACGGAGCTTTCGGGGTCGGACCGGCGCACGGTTGGGGTCGAAGCCGGCGGTGCGCAGGGCGTCGGCGGTCGCCCGCCCGCCGCCCACGAAGCCCGAAACGGCAAAACGGGCGGGACCCGAGAGACGCGCACACAGCGAGGCACCGCGGGCGAGGTCTCGCTCGGCGCGCACCACCAGTTGCTCCACGATCCGACACAGGGCTGCGGGGGCCGGGACCCGCTCCAGATCGGCGCGCGTGACGCCGGCTGCGCGACGCAGGTCGCCGGGCAGATAGCAGCGCCCGGCGGCGGCGTCCTCGGCCACGTCCTGACAGTGCTCCAATACCTGAAGGGCGGCGCAGACCCGATCGGAATCGCTCCGGTTTTCGTTCGTGCTGGCGCCGAAGACAGCGAGCACCAGCGCGCCTACCGGCGCCGCCGACAAGGCGCAATAGGCGTCGAGCTCGGCCTCGCTGGCGAGGTCGGGCGCGCGCTGGTCCCAGCGGTTCGCGTCGATCAGCGCCACGAAGGGCTCCCGCGTGAGTCCATGGGTCCGGGCGACCGGAGTCAGCCGCCGGAGGAGCGGATGCTGCGCTTCGCCGACCAGTGATGCGTCGACGTCGGTCTCGAGGGCGTCCAGGATCGCCAGGCGATCCCCGCTCGCTGCGTCACCCACCTGATCGATCAGGCGCGCGACGCCATAGACGCTGACCAGCGCCTCGCGGATCGCGGGCCGCAGTGCACGCAGCGCGACGGGAAAGTTCTCCCCCGCCATCCGGCCGAGAATCGCCTCGGGCGCCAGCGCGGGATCGTCGAGCCAGCCTTCGCGCACGGGCGGGGACGGAACGGCCGCGCTAGCCATCGTCGTCGGGCCCGAACACCCGGCTCGCGATGTGGCGAAGCCCTGCGCGACGCAGATCGCGGTTGGCCGCGGTGGGATCGAGCATGCCGAGGAGCAGGTTGCCGTCGAGCAGCGCGACCAGGGCCGCCGCCATCGCGCGCCCCTCCGCGTCGTTCTTTCCGTCGGCCACGAGGGCCGCGCGCACGTCGGCGATCAGACCGTCGTGCAGCGGAAACAGCGCATCCTGGAGCATCTTGCGCAAAGTCTCGCTCTCGAGCAGGAAGCGCACGATCGAACGGATCGTCGGCTCGTTCTCGTCGACGACCCGCTCGTACTTCGCCAGGATTTCCAGGACGCGATCGCGCGGAGGAACACCGCGGAGCCCGGCCTGGATCTCCGCGAAGAAGGGCCCGAGCATGCGCCGGAAGGCCTCGCGGAACAGGCCCTCCTTGTCGCCGAAGTGCCAGAAGACGGCCGAACGGCTGACGCCCGCCTGCTCGGCAATCGCCGCGATGCTGGTGCGCTCATAGCCGCCCGTCGCGAACAAGGACATCGCAGCGCTCACGATGCGGTCCTGGGTCTGGGCCTTCTGACCCGTCGCCTTCGATTCCCCGCTGCTCGAGGACTCATCGGACGCAGCGGCCACCAGGCGCGGTCGGGGGCGGGACTCCACGTCAGGCGCCCTCCCCGGCCGAGGCATCGACGGGACCGGCCGCCCAGCGCTCGAGCACGGGGCCGATGACGCGCGGCGCGCGCACGAGGTCCGCGGGCCGCGCGACTCCTGACAGCAAGCACAGCGAGCGCAGCCCTTCGATGAGCTCTTCGGCCGCACTCATCACGCCCGCGACACCGTTCCGCGTATAGGCGCGCAGGAACGGGAGGGCCAGCCCGGCCGCTTCCGCCCCCAGCGCCAGGGCGCGCGCCACATCGTGTGCGTTGCGGATGCCCCCGGACGCGAGCGTCCGATAGCCGGCCTGTCGCGCGTAGAGCACGCTGGCGGCCGTGGGGATCCCCCACTCGCGGAGGACCCCGCCCATCGCCGCCTGACGACTCGAACCGCGCAGGGCCTCGACCCCCGGCCAGCTCGTCCCGCCCGATCCGGAGGCGTCGATCCAGGCGACTCCGGTCTCCTGCAACGCGGCGAGCGTCGGCGGCGAGAAGCCGCAGCCGGTTTCCTTCGCGATGACCGGCACGGCCAGCCGGTCGACCAGCTCCGCCAGCGCGTTCAGACAGCCCCGGAAGTCGCGGTCTCCTTCGTCCTGAACCAACTCCTGGGCGACGTTCAGGTGGACACAGAACGCATCGGCGCGGACCGCTTCGGCCAATTCGACCACGGCGTCCGTACCGACGTCGCGCACCTGCACGGCCCCGAGATTCCCGAACAGCACCACGTCGGGGGCCACGTCACGAACGCGATAGCTGGCCGCGACTTCGGGGTCGGTCCACATCGGTCGCTGGGAGCCGAGCCCGAGGGCCAGGCCTGTCTTCTGGGCGGCGGCGGCGAGCGCGCGATTGATTTCGCCTGCGCGCTCGGTGCCTCCGGTCATGCCCGCGATGTAGATCGGGGCGGACCAGCGGCGGCCGAAGAGATCGACGGCGGTGTCCACCTGGGCCAGCGAGCGCTCGGGGAGCGCGTGGTGGAGCAGGTGCACCTCTTCGAGCAGCGTGCTGCCGCGGTACTCGACGTCCTCTTCGGCGCACAGGTCGAGGTGGGCCTGCTTCCGCGAAGCCATCTCCGTCACTTCTTGCCTCCCCAGCCGGTCTTCGCGGCGATTGCCAGCCGGCGAAGATGCCCGCTTCGGAGCGCGGGGACGAGTCGTTCGAAACGCCGCTTCGCGAGAGTCTCGAGCAGGTCACGGTAGATCGCGCCCATCGCGTGGGCCGGACGCAGCAGCCGTCGGGAGGTTTCGGGGAGCAGCGCGTCGGCCCGGGCGTAGCGCGCCCGGGCGCGCCCCACGTACTCCCTCAGGAGGGACTGGACGGCCGCGCTCGGGCGCTCCTCGGCCAGGGAGGCCGGGGTCACACCAAACGCCCGCAGGTCTTCGGTCGCCAGATAGACCCGCCCTTCGCGGGCGTCCGGTCCTACGTCACGAAGCACGTTGGTGAGCTGCACGGCGATCCCGAGCTCGGTGGCGTAAGCCACCTCGGCCGGGGAACGCGCCCCACGCACGGCGCACACCAGCAGTCCCACGGTCGAAGCCACGCAGTAGCAATAGCGCTCGAGCGTCGTGAAGGTCTCGATCGGGGCGCCCTCGAGGTCCTGCTCGATGCCGTCGAGCAGGTCGAGGAAATGGGCTTCCGGCAGCCGAAAGCGGGTGACGGCGTCGCCGAGGGCGACGCCGACCGGGTGCTCGGCCTTGCCGCGGTAGGCCGCACCGAGCTCTTCGCGCCAGCGCTCCAGCAGTCGGCGCCGATCGCCCTGGACGCTCGGATCGTCGGCGATGTCGTCGGCCAGCCGACAGAACGCGTAGATCGCGTGGAGCGCGTCGCGCTCGGCGCGCGGAAACAGCCAGAACGCAGCCAGGAAGCTCGAACCGCTCCGGCGGGCGATCGCCCGGCAATGGGCGTACGCCGGCCCCAGCGCGTCCTCTCCCGCGGTCGGGTGGGACGCCGCTGCCGCCAGCGGACGATCGAGACGCAGCGCCAGAGCGATTCTCCTTGCTCGTGCGGGAGCCGCGCGCATGCGCGAACACCCGTCCCGAGGCCCTGGCTCTCCCCCCGAGAACCGCGAGATCGGCACAGTGCACCCCGAACACACCGACGGCGCAAAGGTTTTCGCTGACCGAAAGGCCCGATTGGTCAGTCGGTTGCCGGTTGCCGTGGGCTCCCTTCGACGCAGCGCGAGCGCCCCGCGAGCCGTCACGTCGGCTTGTCGAAGGTCGAGATCGGCGCCAGCTGAGATAGGCTTCCGGGCCCAGCCCACCGCGCGCACCGCCGACGGCACGCACCGAGTCGCACGCGATTTCTCCAGGACCCGCTCTTTGTGACCGGAAACAAAGAAGATTTCGATCGCACCTATCAGCTCGAGGACCGCTACGAGCGCGACACGGGCCGGGTCTACCTGAGCGGTGTCCAGGCGCTGGTTCGGCTGCCCCTGATGCAGCGCCAGCGCGACCAGGCCGCTGGGCTCGACACGCGCGGGTTCATCTCGGGCTATCGGGGCAGCCCGCTCGGCACCTACGACATGGCGCTCTGGGGAGCCCGCGGCCTCCTCGAAGACCACGGCATCCGCTTCGAGCCGGGCATCAACGAGGACCTGGCCGCCACTGCGGTCTGGGGGTCCCAGCAGGCTGGGCTCTACCCGGGGGCGAAACACGATGGTGTCTTCGGGATCTGGTATGGCAAGGGGCCCGGCGTCGACCGCTCGTGCGACGCCCTGAAGCACGCCAACTACGCCGGCACGGCACCCCATGGCGGCGTCCTGGCACTTGCCGGAGACGACCCCGGAGCCAAGTCCTCGTCGATCGCGCACCAGAGCGAACAGGCCCTGATCCACTGCGGCATCCCCATCCTGAATCCCGCCAGCGTCCAGGACTACCTGGACTTCGGACTCTACGGATGGGCCCTCTCTCGCTACGCGGGTACCTGGGTCGGATTCAAATGCCTGACCGACACGGTCGAGAGCGCGGCTTCCGTCGAGGTAGGGCCCGAGCGCGTTCAGGTGGTCGTGCCCGAGGACTTCGACCCGGGACCCAACCTGCACATCGGCTGGGCGAACTACCCGGGGCCCGTCGAACAGCGCCTGTTCGAACAGCGGCTCCCCGCCGCGCAGGCCTTCGCCCGGGCGAACGGGCTCGATCGGGTCCTGCTCGACGGCGGCGAGCGCCGGCGGCTGGGCATCGTCACCACCGGCAAGACGACCCTCGATGTGCTGCAGGCGCTCGACGAACTCGGCATCGATGCCGGCTTCGCGCGGGAGCTCGGACTCGCCCTATACAAGGTAGGGCTGGCCTGGCCCCTCGAACCGACGGGGATGCGCGCCTTCGCCGAAGGCCTCGACGAGGTGCTGGTCATCGAGGAGAAGCGGCCGGTCCTCGAAGAGCAGCTCGCCCGCCAGCTCTTCAACCTCAGTGACCGCCCTCGCCTGCTCGGCAAGCACGATCTCGCCGGCCAGGCGCTGGTCCCCAATACTGGCGAGCTCTCACCGCGTGCGGTCGTCGACGTGCTCCGTCGCTGGCTCGAGCGCGCGACCCCCGAGGCAGCGACACGCCTGCGCCCCGACCCGGAGCCGGCGGTGGCTGCCCAGGCCGGCGGTCCGACCCGGCTCCCCGCCTTCTGTTCGGGCTGTCCCCACAATCGCTCGACGGTGGTGCCCGACGGCAGCCTGGCCCAGGGCGGCATCGGCTGTCACGGGATGGCGGTCTGGACACCCGGCCGCAACACCCTCGCCGTCACCCACATGGGCGGCGAAGGCTCGAACTGGATCGGCGCCGCCCCGTTTACCGACACGCCCCACATCTTCCAGAACCTCGGCGACGGCACCTACTTCCACTCGGGCCTGCTGGCCGTGCGCGCCGCCGTCGCTGCGGGCGTGAACATCACCTACAAGATCCTCGCGAACGGCGCGGTCGCCATGACCGGCGGCCAGCCGATCGAAGGCGAGAGCATGGACGGCGAAGTCACCGTCCCCGAGATCGCCCGTCAGCTCCACGCCGAGGGCGTCGGCCGGATCGCGCTCGTCTCCAACGAGCCCCAGAAGTACGGCGGCCCCAACGGGATCGGCGCCCCGGTCACGATTCACCACCGCGACGCGATCGACCGCGTGCAGAAGGAACTGCGCGAGGTTCCCGGCGTTTCTGCGCTGATCTTCGACCAGACCTGCGCCGCCGAGGCCCGGCGACTCCGAAAGCGCGGCGAGTTCCCCGAGCCCGATCGCCGCGTCGTGATCAACGAGCGGGTGTGCGAGGGCTGCGGCGACTGCAGCGTTCAGTCCAACTGCATCTCGATCGAGCCCGTCGAGACCGAGTTCGGGCGCAAGCGCCGCATCAATCAGTCGAGCTGCAACAAGGACTTCTCGTGCCTCAAGGGGCACTGCCCGAGCTTCGTGACGATCGAAGGCGGGCGGCTGCGCAAGACGACGAGCGACGGAGTGGTGGCCGACGACGATCGCTTCGCGGCGCTCCCCGAGCCCGCGGCTCCCGACCTCGACCAGCCCTTCAACGTCCTGGTGACGGGCATCGGCGGCTCGGGTGTCATCACCGTGGGAGCGCTGATCGGAATGGCCGCGCACCTCGAGGGCAAGGGCGTGTCGGTGCTCGACGTGACCGGGCTCGCCCAGAAGAACGGCCCGGTGACGAGCCACGTGCGCGTCGCGCGACGCCACGAGGACCTCGCGGCCACCCGCATCACCACCGGCGCCGCGGACCTCGTGATCGGCTGCGACATCGTCGTGACGACGGGACCGGAGAACCTCGCGAAGATCTCGCCGCGCACGACGCCGGTGATCAACGCCCACGTCGCCCCCACCTCGGACTTCGCCGCGAACCCGGATCTCGACCTCTCGAGTCGCCACATGGAGACGTCGATCCGTGCCGCCGCCGGTGACGACGCCAGCCACTTCCTGGACGCGACCCGTCTGGCTACGGCGCTGTGCGGCGATGCGATCTTCACCAACCCCTTCCTGATGGGCTTCGCCTACCAGCAGGGGCGCCTGCCCGTCGGGCGCAGCGCGCTCGAGCGGGCCTTCGAACTCAACGGCCGCGCCATCGACGCGAACCTGCGCGCGTTCGCCTGGGGCCGCCTGGCCGCTCACGACCCCGCCGCCGTCGAAGCTGCGGCGCGCCCCGTTTCGCGGTCTTCCGCACTGGAAGGCGTGGCCGACGACCTCGACACCCAGCGGTCGCGGCGCGAGGCGTTCCTCACCGACTACCAGGATGCGGGCTTCGCCCGGCGCTACCGGTCCCTCGTCGATCGCGTGGCCGCCCGCGAAGCCGAGATCGCCCCGGGCAGCGAGCGCCTGACCGAGGCCGTTGCCCGCTACTACTTCAAGCTGCTCGCCATCAAGGACGAGTTCGAAGTGGCGCGCCTCTACACCGACGGCGCGTTCCAGCAGCAGGTCGAGACCGAGTTCGAGGGCGACTATCGGATGTACGTCCACTTCGCCCCGCCCTTCTCGATTCCCCTGATCGACTGGCTCACCGAGCGCCAAGATCCAGATACCGGCCGGATGCGTAAGTGGCGGCTGGGCGCCTGGTGGTTCCTGCCGCTGATGGGGCTGTTGGCCCGCGGCAAGTTCCTGCGTGGCACCCGCTGGAATCTCTTCGGATGGACCGCGCACCGACGACTCGAGCAGCGCCTGATCCGCGACTACGAGTCCGACATCGATCAGCTGCTCGAGCGCGTGACGCCGGAGAACCTCGACCTGGCGGTCCAGATCGCGAGCCTCCCGGAGCAGATCCGAGGTTTCGAGCAGGTGCGGGACGAGCACCTCGAAACGGCCCTCGAGAAACGACGCGAGCTCTGCGCCGCCTTCGGCGGCTTCGCGTAGCCGGCCGCCCGGGCCCCGCGAACCGCCCCTGGGTGATAGGATCGATGCGCTGGATGTGGGCCGCGAAGGAGCCTCCCGTTTGAGTGGCGAGACCCGAGCGCCCCGCTTCGTGCGCATGGCCCGCTCCCTGATCCTGCTCGCCTGCCTGGCCTCGACGGCCTGCGTGACCGTTCCGCTGGAGGACCGCGAGTGGGTCACGCTCCAGAGCGAGCACTACGATGTCCTCAGCAGCCTCAGGGACGATCCGCGCAAGTTCGCGATCCGACTCGAAGCATTTCGAGCCGCCGCCGAGGCGGTCTGGGGCCTACGGATCCCCGACGCTCCCGTCCGGACGCGGGTCATCGTCATGGACGATCGGAGCGTCGATCGCCTCTTCAATCGGCGCTCGGAACTCGCCTACCTGCTCCCGAGCCCCGACGGCGACACGCTGGTCTTCCGCGGCGGGAACGGCTGGGGAGACATCCGCGAGGCCTGGCGCCTGATCTATGCACGGCGCCTGTTCTGGAACGCCTCTCGCGAGCCCCACCCGGCCTGGTTCGAAGAGGGCATGGCCCAGGTGGCGAGCACCTTGAACAGCTGGCCAGGGGGCGCGTCGCTCGGCGTCTTGCAGCGTTCGCATGTCCGCCTGCTGCGAAACACGCCGTGGCTCCCGCTGTCCAGGATCATCACGGCCGAGGGCGCCCACGCGCTGCCGGCACGCGACCGGGAGCTCTTCGAAGCGCAGGCCTGGGCCACTGCCCACTACCTCCAGTTCCATGAACCGGAGCATGGAGATTGGGCACAGAAGCTCGAGAACTTTCGCGCGCTCCGCGGGCACGGTGCCGGGCGTGCCTTCCGCTCCACCTGGGGCGACCCGGACGAGCTGCACCGCCCGATCCTGCGCTACGTGGCCGACCGCGAAATGCCCTTCGTGGACGCTCGAATCGGGCGCCCCGAACGCACCACCGATCCGCGCCCCGCCACCCGCACAGAAGTCCTGGCGGCGCTGGGCGAGCTCTCCCTCGCGCTGGACCGGCCCGACGATGCCCTCGACTTCTTCGAGCAGGCCCTCGAAGAGGCTCCGGACTCGCCGCGCGCCCGGGCCGGCCTCGCCGCGGCGCGGGCCGACCTGGGAGACCCGGAGAGCGCTCTCGACGACTTCGAGAAAGCGCTCGAGCAGTCGCCAAGCAACCATTGGATTCAGAAAGGCTTTGCCGATCTCCTCCTGGCGGAGTCCATGCGTGATCGTTCGACCCCGGACCCCGCGCTGCTCGACCGGGCGCGGAGTCTCTACATCGCGGTCACCCAGGAGGAAGGACGCATCCCGGCCGCCCACCTGGGACTCGCCGCCAGCTACCTCCTCCCCGGGGAGGACGCAGCCTCCGGGCGTCCCCACGCGGCGCGGGCGCGGCGTCTCCTGCCCGGCGACGCCGAGGTGGCGCGCGTCGTGACCGAACTCGCGCTCGCCGACGGCGATCGCGAAGCCGCCGAGCGCAGCCTGTCCTCCCTACATTCCCGCGCGCGGAGCGACGAAGAGGTCGAGATGGCCGAAGCCCTGCGCCGCGCCTTCGAAGGCCCGTCGAACCGATGACCCGCGACCGATCCTTTCTCCTGCTCCTTCTCTGTTTCTACCTCTCCGGCCTGGCCGCCCTGGTCTACGAGACCGCCTGGACCCGCCAGTTCGCGTTCGTGTTCGGGACCTCCGAGCTCGCCGTCGCCACCGTGTTGGCGGCTTATATGGGTGGGCTCGCCTTCGGCGCTGCCCTCGCCAGCCGCTATGCGCGCAAGCTGGCCCGCCCCGTGCTCGCCTACGGAATCCTCGAACTGGGCATCGCCATCGCGGCGCTGTGCATCCCGCTCGGGATCGCCGCTTCGCGCTGGCTCTACGTAGCGCTGTTCGGGGGCCATGACGTTCTGCCCCAGTCCGCCGGGATGGGGACCGCGGTCTTCTACCTGATCTGCTCCTTCGCGATCCTGCTGGTGCCCACCGCGATGATGGGCGCCACCCTGCCCCTGCTCGCCCGCCATGCCGTGCGCGAGCCGGGTGAGATCGGTCGCCGGATCGGCGTGCTCTATTCGGTCAACACCGCGGGCGCGGTCTCCGGCGTGGTGCTCGCCGCCTTCTGGATGCTGCCCACCCTGGGCCTCGACGCGACGATCTGGGCCGCGGCCGCGATCAACGCCCTGGTGTTCCTGGCGGCGTGGGCACTGGCGCGGCGTCCGACCACGGACGCGCCAGACACCGAGGCCCCCACCCCCGTCGAGATCGCACCCCACGCCCGCTGGATCCTCCCGATGGTGCTGGCCTCGGGGTTCGTCTCGTTCACCTACGAGGTGATGTGGGTGCGGCTACTCGGCCACCTGGTCGGTGGCAGCGTGCACGCGTTCGCGACCATGCTCGCGAGCTTCCTGGCGGGCATCGCCTTGGGCTCGGCCGCGGCTTCGGCGTTGGCCACCAGCGAGCGGCGCGCGACCCTCGGCTTCGCCATCGCCCAGCTCGGGATCGCCGCTCTCTCGATCGGCGCCTTCTGGGCCGCGAACGCGATCCCCCGGATCAGCTTCCGCCTGCTCGGTCTCGGCATCGACCGCGTCTGGGCCGACACCGCGGTCTGCATGCTCACCCTCTTCCCCGCCGCGCTCTGCATCGGCGCCACCTTCCCCTTCGCCGTGCGGATCCTCGCCGGCGATGGCCAGGAGCCGGCGTCGGTCAGCGGCCGGCTCTACGCCTTCAACACCGTCGGCTCGATCCTGGGCTCGATCGCGGCGGGCTTCGTGCTCGTCCCCGAGCTCGGCTTCGAAGGCACCGTGGTCTTCTGCGCGACGGTGAACCTGGTACTCGCCGGGGCCGCGGCCGGCCTGTTCGCGCCGCGTCGCCTGGCCTGGGTCGGGGTGGCGGCGGCCGCCCTGGTGACGCTCTTCGTCTTCCCGCCCCAGGCGCCGTGGGGCATGCTGCGGGCCACGTCGATGCACGGTGGCAACTTCGCTCGCGGCAAGGCCCACTATTTCTCCGTCGGGCGCTCGGCCACGGTGCTCTTGACCGAGCATCGGCACTCCTACGCCCTGCGGACGAACGGCCTGCCGGAAGCGGGGATCCTGCGCCCCGGCGTCTGGCACAACCGCTATCCGCTGCCCCGCTGGCTCAGCTCACTCCCGGTGCTCGCGCGCCCCGACGCGAAGCGCCTGCTGGTGGTCGGGTTCGGTGGCGGCACCGCGCTCGAAGTGGTCCCCAGCTCGGTCGAACGGGTCGACGTCGTGGAGCTCGAGCCCGAGGTGATCGAAGCGAACCGCAGCGTCGGCGAGCTCCGTTGGCGCAACCCCCTGGACGACCCGCGCATCCACGTTCACCTGAACGACGCCCGCAACGCACT